>NZ_QRHU01000017.1:49495-50289 GCF_003470945.1 Collinsella sp. AM23-17
GCTCCTATTTGGCAAGGTGTTTTTTAGAATCCATTTTGCGCTCGGCCTCGAAGGCTTGCCTGTCCCAATCGAGCGGAAGTCCGGCCTCGACCCATGCCTCGTAGGCCCTCCTTATGGGCTTGAGCTCCCTTTGGCCCCTCTCCAGCATCGAGATGTACTTCTCGCTGGTGCCCAGTATGGACGCCGCCCTCACCTGGCTGACCTTCGCCGCGCGCCTGGCCGCCACGAGCTCCGAGGCGTCCTCGGGCCTCCTGATCTCGTGCGGGCGCATCAGCGCCCGGTACGCCTCCCTGGCCACGTAGCGCTTGAGGCACCTCATGACCTCCCTGTCGCTCTTTCCCCGCCCCCTGGCCCTCTCGGCGTACTCGGCGGTCTCGGGGTCGCGCATGACCCTCTGCCTCGCGATCTCGTGCAGCGCGCTGTTCGCCTGCCGGTCGCCGCCCCTGTTGAGCCTGTGCCTCACGGTCTTGCCGCTCGAGGCGGGGATGGGGCAGGCGCCGCATATCGCCGCGAACGACGCCTCGGAGCGCAGCCTGCCCGGGTTGTCCCCGGCCGCGACCGCGAGCTTGGCCGCGCTCACGGGCCCGCACCCGTACATCGCCAGCAGCGCGGGGCAGTTCTCCTCCAGGGACGCCTCGATCGCGCGCTCCATGTCGAGCGCCGCGTCGCGCGCCGCCGCCCACAGGTCCGCCAGCGCGCCGAGCGCGGCGCCCAGCGCGCCCTCGGCGCGCACGGAGGGGAGCTCCTCCATCAGCCTCGGCCCCGCCATCCCGCGGAACCTCGACCTGAGCCCC
>NZ_QRHU01000017.1:50299-51107 GCF_003470945.1 Collinsella sp. AM23-17
AGGGGAGCTCCTCCATCAGCCTCGGCCCCGCCATCCCGCGGAACCTCGACCTGAGCCCCTCCGGGGCGGTGGTGAGCAGCGACCTCGCGGTGTTGATCGCCGAGGTCCGCGCCTTCACCGCCCCGGAGCGCGCCGCGAGCATGCAGCGCACCCCGTCGACCCACCCGTCCTGGCTCTTGGGGGTCCCGAGCTTTGAGCCGGACATCGCCGCGCGGGCGGCCCTCTCCGCGTCCGACTCGTCGCACTTTCCCTGCCCCGGGCGCCTCCTCTGCATCCTCGCCGGGGAGAGCGCCTCGCGCACGGGCATCCCAAGCGACGCGAGGTGCCTGGTGAGGCCCGCCCCGTAGGACGACGTCCCCTCCATCGCGACGCAGGCCGGCTCCCCGGCCGCCGCGATCGCCCCGGCGAGCGCCTCGTAGCCCGCCGCGTCGGCGGGGAACCGGCGGGACAGGACCTTGCGGCCCCTCCAGTCCAGGACGCACAGCCAGTGCGAGTCGGCGTGGGTGTCGACCCCGCAGAAGACCGGCCCGCGGGCGCCGGGTGTCGATTCGTTTTGCATGTCTCGCTCCGTTCTTTCCGTGCTCGCCTGGACCGGGCAGACGGCGCACTGACGGGGCGCGATAGAATGCGGTTGTTCGGGTCCGCGGTATCGCTCCATGCTCCTATTAGGTCATGCGGCGGTCTCGGCTCGCCGCGGCCCGCGCGGGACATGTCAGGAAACGAGGGCAGCCCTGTGGGCGCCAGCGGAATGTGGGGTCACCGCGCGGTCCGCATCTGATGGTGTCGACGTCAATGGTATACGGGTGCA
>NZ_QRHU01000018.1:0-25263 GCF_003470945.1 Collinsella sp. AM23-17
ATGTGCGGCGTAGGCCGCTTATTAGCCCGTCCAAGAATTGGGGCGCAGTTCAAAAAGACTAACAAAACGAGGCCCTGGCCAAACGGCCAGGGCCTCACTAACTTTTATTCCGTTCTAAACGACGGGCTGACTGCGCGCAGGAGGGTGCCCCGGGGGCGGCGGGGTATTTCCTCCGCGCGCAGTTTCGCAGCGCAGCGAGAATGTTTGAGCACGGAGGAATTACCCCGCCGCCCCCGGGGCACCCTCCGTGGAACAAACCTGCCTACTCCAGCTCAAACGCACCCGTGTACAGCTGGTAGTAATACCCGCGCTTGGCAATCAGCTCGTCGTGGTTGCCGCGCTCGATGATGCGACCGTGGTCCAGGCAGATAATCGCATCGGAGTTGCGCACGGTGGACAGGCGGTGCGCGATGACAAACGTCGTGCGGCCCTCCATGAGCTTATCCATGCCCACCTGCACGATGGCCTCGGTGCGGGTGTCGATGCTCGACGTGGCCTCGTCCAGAATCATTGCCGGCGGATCGGCGACGGCAGCGCGGGCGATTGAAATCAGCTGGCGCTGGCCCTGCGACAGCTGGGCGCCGTTGCCGGTGAGCATGGTATCGTAGCCGTCAGGCAGGCGGGTGATAAAGTCGTCGGCGCCCGCGAGCTTTGCCGCCGCGATGCACTCCTCGTCGGTGGCGTCCAGGTTGCCGTAGCGGATGTTGTCCATCACGGTGCCGGTGAACAGGTTCACGTCCTGCAGCACGACGCCCAGCGAGCGGCGCAGATCGGCCTTGCGGATCTTGTTGACGTTGATGCCGTCGTAGCGGATCTTGCCGTCGGCGATGTCGTAGAAGCGGTTGATAAGATTGGTGATGGTCGTCTTGCCCGCACCGGTGGCGCCGACAAACGCGACTTTCTGGCCCGGCTTGGCAAACACGGACACGCCGTGCAGCACCTCGTGGTCGGGCGTGTAGCCAAAGTCGACGTTGTCCATGACCAGGTCGCCGCGCAGCGGCACGTACTCGATCTCGCCGGTTGCGCGGTGCGGATGTTTCCACGCCCACATGCCGGTGTGGTGGTCAGCCTCCTCGAGCTGCCAGGTATCGGGGTTGACCTGCGCGTTGACGAGCGTCACATAGCCTTCGTCGGCTTCGGGCTTCTCGTCGATGAGCTCAAAGATGCGGTCGGCGCCGGCGAGGCCCATGACCACGGCGTTGATCTGCTGCGAGATCTGACCGATCTGTCCGCAGAACTGCTTGGTCATGTTGAGGAACGGCACCACGACGGCGATGGACAGCGCCATGCCCGAGATGCTCAGGTTGGGCACGCCCAGCGCCAGGAAAATGCCGCCCGCCAGTGCGACCAGCACGTAGAGCAGGTTGCCCAGGTTCATAAGGATGGGCATGAGGATGTTGGCGTACATGTTGGCCTTCTGCGAGACCTCGAAGAGCTTTTCGTTGCGCTCGTCAAAATCGGCCTCGGCGGCAGACTCGTGGCAGAACGCCTTGACGACCTTCTGGCCGTTCATGACCTCCTCGATATGGCCCTCGACCACGCCGAGCTCGGTCTGCTGCGCAATGAAGAAGCGCGCGGAGTTGGAGCCGAGCAGCTTGGTCATAAAGGTCATAAAGGCGACGCCGGCGATGATGACCAGGCACATCCACACGCTGTAGTACAGCATGATAAAGAACACCGTGACGATGATGATGATCGTCATGAGCAGGTTGGGCAGCGACTGGCTGATCATCTGACGCAGCGTGTCGATGTCGTTGGTGTAGTGGCTCATGATATCGCCGCGCTGGTGCGTGTCGAAGTAGCGGATCGGCAGGTCCTGCATGCGGTTGAACATCATCTCGCGCAGCTTCTCGAGCGAGCCCTGCGTGACGATAGCCATGGCGCGGTTCCAGAAGAGCGAGGACAGGACGCCGACGCCGTAGATGCAGGCGAGGGTGGTCACGAGCTGCAGAATCTTGGGCTGCGCGGCTTCCCAATCGCCCGACTGCCACGATTCGCTAATAATTTGCAGGGCGCTCTGCAGGAAGGTCGCGCCGATGGAGTTGATGATGGCGCAGAGCACCACGCCGGCGACGACAAGGGGCAAAAGCACGGGATAGAAGCCAAAGAGCGTCTTGATGAGGCGCGACATGGTGCCGCCCTTACGGTTGAGCGCGCGCTCGGCGGTCGTTGCCTTACTCATGTGCCTCGCCTCCTTCCTGGGTCTGAGCTTGCGTTGCGGTCATGTCGGTGTTGTCTGCCGCCGTGTTCGCGTCGCCAGAGACGTCGTCGGCGTCTTGCGTACCTTCGGCAGACATCTTGTTTTGCGAGGTAAAGGTCTCGCGGTAGATCTCGCTCGTCTTGAGTAGCTCGTCATGGTTGCCGATCTGCGCGATACGGCCGCCCTCCATGACGATGATGCGGTCTGCGTCCTGCACGGAGCTGATGCGCTGGGCGATGATGAGCTTGGTCGTGTTGGGCAGATAGCTTGCCAGTCCTGCGCGAATCTTAGCGTCGGTCTTGGTGTCGACGGCGCTGGTGGAGTCGTCCAGGATCAAGATCTTGGGGCGACGCAGCAGGGCGCGTGCAATGCACAGGCGCTGCTTCTGACCGCCCGAAACATTAGAGCCGCCCTGTTCGATCCAGGTGTCGTAGCCCTTGGGGAAACCGTCGACAAACTCGTCGGCGCAGGCCAGATGCGCTGCCTCGCGGACTTCCTCGTCGGTGGCGTTCGGGTCGCCCCAACGCAGGTTCTCGGCGATGGTGCCGCTAAACAGCACGTTTTTCTGCAGCACCATGGCGACCTGGTGACGCAGCGCGTCCAGGTCGTAGTCGCGCACGTCCACGCCGCCCACGCGCACAGCGCCTTCGGTGGTGTCGTACAGGCGGGCGATGAGGTTGACGAGCGTGGACTTGGCAGAACCCGTGCCGCCGATGATGCCGATGGTCTCGCCGCTCGTAATGTGCAGGTCGATATCGTCGAGCGCCTGGCGCTTCGCATGTTTGGAATACTTAAAGCTCACGTGGTCAAAGTCGATGGAACCGTCGGCAACCTCGAGCACGGGCTCGGCGGGATCGGCGATCGTGGGCTCGGCGGCCAGCACCTCGGCAATGCGGTGTGCCGATTCGTCGGCCATGGTCACCATGACAAAGATCATCGACAGCTGCATCAGGCTCATGAGAATCTGGAAACCATAGGTAAAGGTCGAGGAGAGCTGGCCCACGTCGAACAGCGTGCCCTGGCTCGTGATGATGAGCTTGGAGCCCAGGTAGATGATGACGACAAACGCGCCGTTGACGCAGATGTTCATCATGGGGTTGTTAAAGGCGAGCAGCTTCTCGGCGCGGGTGAAGTCCATCTGGACATCGCGCGCGGCGGCCGCGAACTTCTCCTTCTCAAAGTCTTCGCGTACGTAGCTCTTAACCACGCGCATGCCGGTGACGTTTTCCTCGACGGACTCGTTAAGGGCATCGTACTTGTGGAACACGCGCGAGAAGATGGGGCGCACCTTAAAGATGATAAAGAACAGCCCAAAGCCCAGCAGCGGAATGATGACCAGGTAGACCATGGCAACGCTGCCGCCCATGATAAATGCCATGGTAAAGGCGAAGATCAATACCAGCGGCGCGCGCACGGCGATACGGATGATCATCATAAAGGCCTGCTGCACGTTGTTGATGTCGGTGGTCAGGCGCGTGACGAGCGAGGAGCTCGAGAACTCATCGATGTTGGCAAAGCTGAACGTCTGGATTTTGTAGAACAGGTCGTGACGCAGGTTCTTGGCGAAGCCGCAGCTCGCATGGCTGCAGGTGACGCCTGCCGCGGCGCCAAAAGCAAGCGATGTCAGCGCGATGAGCACCAAAAGGCCCGCGGTGGGAAGCATCTCGGCTACGGTGGCGCCGTCTTTGACGGCGTCGATCAGGTTGGCGGTGATAAATGGAATCAGCATCTCGCAGAGCACCTCGCCAAGCACGAGCAGCGGCGTGGCAACAGTGACTTTCATATAGTCGCGGATGCTTCCCATGAGGGTTTTAATCATCCAGTTCCTCCCAGGTTACGCGGATTTTATCGAGCATTTCGGCGAGGTCCTCGCGCTCGTCGTGGGTGAGCGCGCTAAAGGCCCGTTCTCTAAAGCGGATGCGGGCCGCCTGGTCGATGCGGGCGTTTTCCCGGCCGGTTTCGGTCAGGCGAATGGTGAGTTGCCGTCGATCCTTGGGGTTACGGCTGCGCTCGATGAGGCCGTTGAGCTCGAGCTTGGACAGGATCTCGGAAAGCGATCCCGGCTTGAGGTCAAAGTGCATGCCGAGCTCCTGCTGCGACATCTCGCCGCCGGGTTGCTTGGCCAGCAGGCAGATGATGGGCGCCTTGCCGGATACGCCTCCGCCATGAAAGTGCATGTAATGGCCGCAGAAGCCAAGCCCGTTAAGGATGCGCTTGGCAAGTGCATCCGATTGCGATTGCGCCTCGGGCGAATCTGCAGGCTCGATGGGGTCGCCGCCCGGCGTATGGGGGCAGAGGTCGATGCATTCGTCGCACATGGTGTTGCTCCTTTCTTTAGTTAGGTAGAGAAATTGTTTTGTACCTAAGTGATTCTAGAGGTACCTAACTGATTGTCAAGGTACCGAATCGATTTTGTGGCAGTGCTGGGGTGCCGGTGCCAGGGGAATCTTGGACAGTCTTCGCAGCGTAGATTCAGCGGGCCACGGCGTATCCCGGAGTTTTCGATAGGTTCATTAAGGGGCGAGACTGGCAGCTGCCGGTCTCGCCCCTTGGCTTTCCGAGACTTAGAGCGGCTCGTCGCCGGTTCGGAGGATGGCGAGATATGGCTCATATGAAAACGTGCGGTATCGTTTCCTGCTCGTATCACGTTGGACAAGAATGCTCCAATCGGTAAATTGGGATATAAGGTTGTTTGCGCTCGATCTGCTAATCTGCATTCGTTCAGACACAAAGGCGGTGTCGACGATCGGATTGCCCTCGAGAAGGTCGAGTAGCATAAGGGCGTTCGTCGTAGCCCTTCCCGCCTTTTCGCGAATCAGCCTTTCGGTTTCCGAATGGAGGTCGACAAGCTTCCGCATCGAATCCCGCGCCTCGCGTGCGCTTGCAAGCAAGCAGGTACTGAAAAACGAAACCCATCCCTCAAAATCGCCTCTCTGCCTTACGCGCATAAGCCAATCGTAGTATTCGCTCCTGTGTCGTTTGAGTTCATACGAGGGGTAGATGACCGGCTTGGTGAGCGCCCCATCATGTATGAGCGAAAGGAGGATGAGCAGACGCCCGAGGCGTCCGTTGCCGTCGAGGAACGGGTGCGCGGTTTCAAACTGGTAGTGCACCAAAGCGGCCTTGATGACTGGATCGATGTCGTCACGCTCGTTGATGAAAAGCTCGAGGTCGCCAAGTGCCTCCTTCATATCCTCCGTGTTGGGAGGGATATACGGGGCCTCATTGAGCGTGCAGCCGTTTGGTCCGACCCAGTTCTGAGTCGTCCTGAACTGGCCCGGCGTCTTGTCGGAGCCTCTGCCATTTCCAAGCAATGTGGCATGGACGGATTTGAGCAGCCTCATACAGAGTGGCAGTTCCTCCATGAGCGTGGTCGCCTGCTGCACCGCTCGAGTGTAGTTGACGACGTCGGTTAGGTCCCGGCTCGCATTGGATTCGTTTGACGGGTCAAGAACATCATCGAACGTACATTGCGTACCCTCGATTTGAGAGGACAAGAGCGCTTCCTTGCGAACGTACATAGAAAGGTACATGTCGATGTTCGGAACAAAGCGAGACATGCCCTCAACCTCGCCGAGTATGGCGCGGCAATCGGAGACAAGCCGCATGGAATCAGCGGATAAATTGATTGGAAAGAATGAATCCATATTGGCGGGTCTAAACGAATCATAGGCGAGGGCTCCTGAAAGGTTGTGCCTGACGTTTCCCTGTCGTCCGGGTGTGATGGGTGCGAGCATCGTTAGTGTCCTAAGAACAAATTTGAGCCAAAACTTGTTCTTAGAATTTTATAGCGCCTTCTAAGGCCAAGTTTCTGCAATAAGAAGCGTCAGAAAAACTCTAAGAACAAAATTACGCCCAAACTTGGTCTTACATCCGAAGGCAAGACTTAGATTGCACTGCGCTACACTTAGTCGCATTATGGCGACATCGCGCCGCGCCCGACCCAAGGGGGACACTCATGAAGAACACTCAGCTGCTGCTGATCAACGATATGTGCGGCTACGGCAAGGTCGCGCTCTCGGCCATGCTGCCGGTACTGTCGCACATGGGCTATCGCATCCACAACCTGCCGACGGCGCTCGTTTCCGATACGCTCAACTATCCCAAGTTCTACATTCACGACACCACGGAGTACGTGCGCCAGAGCCTCGCTATCTGGGAGGAGCTCGGCTTTGAATTTGATGCTATCTCGACCGGCTTTATCGTGACCGAGGAGGAGACGCGCATCATCTCGGACTTTTGCCACCGCCGCGCTCAAAAGGGCACCAGGGTGTTCGTCGATCCCATCATGGGCGATAACGGCAAGCTCTATGCCGGCGTGCCCGAGTCGACCATCGGACTCATGCGCAGCTTGGTCGAGTGCGCCGACTACGCGGTGCCCAACTATACCGAGGCGTGCCTGCTCACCGATACGCCTATCGCCGAAGAGATTACGGCCGATGAGGCCCGCACGCTCGTGGACGCCATGCTCGCGTTGGGCACCAAGTCGGTTGTCATTACGAGTGCGAAGGTCGATGGGGCGAGTGCCGTCATCGGCTACGACCATGTGGCGGGGGAATACTTTGAGATTCCGTTTGAGCTGATCCCGGTGTACTTCCCGGGTACGGGCGATACGTTCTCGGCCGTGCTCATGGGCCGCGTGATGAACGGTTGGAGCCTCCAGCGTGCCACGGCCGATGCCATGCGTGTGGTGGCCGAGCTTATCGAGCGCAATGCCGACCAAGAGGACAAGTCGGCTGGCCTTCCCATCGAGGCCTGCCTGGATGTGATTGACCATGAGTAACGCTGACGAGGGCGGCGCCAAGCCTGCAGGCGAGAGCAAGCCGCTCGGCGCGCCGCGTGGCAAGCGTCCGCGTATCCGCATTAGCTGCGTGGACCAGTTGGGAACGTGCCGCTGCCATCATGGTCACAAGCCAGGCGATGTCTTTGACTTTGACCGAGACCGCGGCAAGATGTGCGCTATGGCCTGCCATGTGGGCTTTCCTTACATTGACATCTTGCGTTACGGCGGAACCGTGCCCGGCAACGAGCCCGGCACGGCAAAGTTCTGCTGCCCCGAGGTCGATACATTGAACGTCTGGCTCGCCGAGATCGTCGACGAGTAGTCGAGCGAGGATTTTCTCCCGCCGAGATAATGAGCGTGGATTTTTCCCGTTTTGGACGCAATTTCGCGCTCAAAGTGGGAGAAAATCCACGCTCGATTTGTATATGGGAATCCCGATCTCGTTTATGCCCGTGCTTAGGCGTTATCGTCGTTGTCCTGCGTGCGAGTAAGGTCAAATTTCTGCATTTCATCCGATTTGTGGCTCTAAAAACTCTGCATTTCATCGATTACAGCTGCTCGAGCATAGCGGTGCAACCGGCGAGCACGTCGCGGTAGGTGGCATCGAAGTTGCCGGTGTACCAGGGATCGGCCACGTCGCCGGGGCGCTCGGTCCAATCGAGCAAGCGCGTAATCTTGCCGTCGGGGTCGTCGTCAAAGATGCGACGCAGACCGCGCGCGTTCTCAGCATCCATATAGACAATGCGATCCCAGTTGCCATACTCCGCGCGCCGCACCTGACGTGCGCGATGTGCGACGACGGGAATCCTGACTTCGCGCAGCTTGGCGACCGTGCCATGATGCGGCGGGTTGCCGATCTCTTCGGTTGAGGTTGCTGCAGAATCGATGACAAACTCGCCCGCGCGTCCAGCGCGGCGCGCTAGCTCGGTAAACACGGACTCAGCCATCGTCGAGCGACAGATATTTCCACAGCAGATAAAAAGAATGCGTTGCATGAGCGGTTTCCTTTCTGGGCGGTCGCGCGGGGCTTACAGGCTGCCCTTGAGACAGTTTGCTCCGATAAAACCCGCTGCGTACAAGGGGAGGTGGCGCAGCTCGCGCCCGTCATCAGTTTCGCTGCGGGCAAAATTGTTCTCGGACAAAATGTAGGCATATGGCGACCGGGCTTTGTCCATAAACGACCCGAGGGTTCTTGCGCGCACGTTGCGTGCGGACTTTACCTCGACGGGCACAATTTCCATACGGTCGGTCTGAAGTAGAAAATCGAGCTCACCGCTCGTCTTCCAAGACGACGGCGGCACCCAATAGTACGTCCGCAAACCATTGCTCGAAAATGCCTGCATGACCGAGTTTTCGGCCAGGGCACCTCGAAAGTCGGAAGACAGTGCTATGGCGGAATCCTCTTTGAGGTCGAGCCAGAGCCGCGGGTTGATACCGAGTTTGTAGAACATGAGGCCCGTATCGAGAAGATAGACCTTAAAGAAACTTCCGTCTTCGTCGTCGAAGGGAACGAGGGGAGGTTCGATGCCTTCGGTCAGGTTGTTGACCGATATGATGGCGGCGCCTTCGAGCCAGTCGAGCGGCTCGATAAGCTTGGCGCGACGGCCTCCGCGTTCGACCTCGGAGTACTTGAATTTCTTTGTGGACGATCTCAGCAACTGGGACGGAATGGAGCGCCATACCTTGCGCGCCGCCACGCCACTGATCCCGTTTTCGGGGTCGGTCATATCGGCGGTGTAGGTCTCGTCGATTTCGCGCTGCTCGACGCGCGCGTCTTCGATGGATAACGTCTTGCGATATGCGTTGACGGCGGCGGGCATGCCGCCTACGACCTGGTATCGATGAAACAGGCTGAGCGCGGCTTGGTGCGCGGCGTAAGCATCGAGCGTGCCGGCGTGGGTGCGAACAGCATCGGCCATCTGCTCCTCATCGAGCGCCCAGAGAAACTCCTCGAACGACATGGGATGCATGGTCTCTTGACGAACGCCGCTGGGAAAAGGCAACTTGCGCTTGCGCGTGGCGACACCGAGTTGGCTGCCGGTCGCGCATATGCGCCAGCCCGAACCCGAGAAAAAGCGAAGCGAGTTGAGCGCCCGTTCGCAGAGCTGCACCTCGTCAAACAGGATGAAGGCGGTTTCCTTGCGAATGGGGGTGCGTTTATAGTCTGAAATTCGCGCCACGATGGTGTCAACGTCGTCGGTGGGACAGTCGAACAGCGGAGCAATCAGTTCAAGATCGGTCTGAAAGTCGAGTTTGACAAACGCATCGCCGGCGATTCGCCTGCCGATTTCCTCGGCAGCGTACGTTTTGCCTACGCGTCGCGCACCACGGATGAGGAGGGGGCGTGAGGCGTCCTTTGTCGCCCATGATTCGATAACGGATTCGATTGATCTGCGCATGGGGCCACCTTTCCGATTTCGTGTACTTCAGATACATAGTTTAGTACGATTTCGTGTACTTAAAATACACGAAATCGTAGAAAAGCGTGTATCTGAAATACACGAAATTGCACTGCCGGAGCTTGCAGGCGGATAAACACTACTAGTATGGGACGGTTTTCACTGGTTGCTCGCCACCTTGGGCTGTGCTCGTCCCTATGCCTGCATCCGGGGCTGTGCTGATTGACGACGGCGCTCCCAGCGGGCGAGCTTGATCGTCACTAGCGCAAGCGCCCAGGCTACGAGCGAGAACGCAGCGCCCACGGCACCCACGTACGCAATGCCAATTCCGTTTACCACGGCGCCGCCCACTGCGGTGCCAAACGAGATACCGACGTTAAACGCCATGGGCTCAACCGAACTCGCGAGCACCATCGACTTGGGATGGCGGCTGCGCGCCACGTCCATAAAGTGTGTGATGCACGACACCGAGAACAGGTACATGAGCATCGCCAAGCTAAAGACAAAGACCAGCGCGAGCGGCATGGTGCCGCCCACAGCAAACAACCCGAGTAACGCCACAGCCTGCAGCACAAACGTCACGAGCAGCGCCTTCATGCCAAAGCGCGCATCAATCCATCCGCCCAGGATGTTCGAGATCAGGCAGAACGCGCCGTAGGCCATGAGCGTGGTGCTGGCTTCGACCGTGCCCATGCCCAGCACCTGCTCCAGATAGGGCGTCACATAGCCGTAAAACACATAGACCGATCCCACGCCAAACAAGAAGATGAGCATGCCGGTGATGATACTCGGTTCGCGCAGCAGACCCGCCTGTTCGCGGAAGGTGGCGGGTTCGTCGGTCTGTCCGGCGCGCGGCATAAACACCACGAGCGCGGCGCAGATCAGAACGGCAAAGGCCAGCGTGCCGTACATGGCAACGTGCCAGTCGAGCGTGTCGGCCACAAACTTGCCGATCGAAGTGACAAAGACCATTGCTACGGAAAACGCACCATATACCACCGAGATGGCAAGCGAAGTTTGCTGCGGGGACAGCAGCTCGGGGATGTACGTCACGCCCACGGCGAGCAGTGCGCCCGAGACGGATCCCAGGACAATGCGCGAGATAAACAGTACCTGGAAGTTGGGCGCCAACGCCATGACCAGATTGCCGAGCACAAAGATAATGCTGTAGCACACGAGCAGCTGGTAACGACGGAAGCGCCCCGTGCTGAGCGCAAGCACCGGCGTCGCGATAGCGTAGACCAATGCAAAAACGCTGATGAGCTGGCCCGCAGTGGCAAGCGATATGCCGAGTTCCGTCGCCAAGTCACTTTCGATGCCGATGACCACGAACTCCGAGCAGCCGAGCGAGAAGCCCAGCAGCACGAGCAGCGCCAGGCAGAGCTTGGTGCGCGCGGGGGAGAGCGCGGCGGCGGTTGACTTACTTTTAGGCGTGGTTGCGGCGGTCAAGGTTGTCACTCCAATGTCGCATGAATAAGCGGGATTCAATCCCTGCAACTCTAACAGAATGTGTCAGGTGCCTGCCCCCCTTTGTCGCAGGCTGCGCTTGCCTGTATAGTCGCAATACAGGCGAAGATGGTCTCAGGTACATCGCGGGCGAAGGGGATCCCATGGGTATGCACACGACAAAGGTTGCAGTGGGCGAGGGCAAGTTTGCGCTCGAGGCCCAGCTGACGGTGACACCGCGAGGCATGGCGGTGTACGCCTGCTCGCCGGAGTTCGCGCACCTGGGCGCCACGGCGCAGGCCATTCCGCGCCCCGAGCCCGGCCGCACGGCGACAGTGAGCATCCTGGCTGTTCCGTGCCATCGAGACGAAATTCCGGCGCACGATATCGCGGCGGCGCTGGCCACGCGCTTTGGCGTGCCGGTCGTTGCGAGCACGGGCTTTCATGTTGAACAGGCGAGCGGGGGCGACCTGCAGCGCGTGCTCGACACCACCAAGGAGCTCATCGCCGCGCTCGAGGAGGCCGCAGCCCGCATTCTGCGCGCCGGCTGGGATGAGGGCGGCGCGGGCGCCGAGGTCGTGGCGGTCAATGCCGCGACCGGCGAGACGCTTAGCCCCGTCGACCGCATCGATGCCCATGCCGGTGAGGGCATTCTGCATCAGGCATTTCTGACGCTTCTGGTCGAGGGCCAGGGCGAAGACGCACGCCTGCTGCTCTGTCGTCGCAGTCCGCTCAAACGCCTGTGGGGCGGGGTGCTGGCCGATAGCTGTGCCGGCCATCCGCTCCCCGGGGAGGACGTTGTCGCCGCGACGGCGCGCCGCATCAACGAAGAGCTCGGCATCACGCGCGCACCCGACCAGCTCAAACACCTCGGTCACGTGACCTACCGCGAGGACCACGGCGACGGCCGCTGCGAGTGCGAATGGTGCGAGGTCTACCTTGCCCATGTTGAGCCGGGCGAGCTGCATATCAACCAAGAGGAGATCTCGGAAGTGCGCCGCGTGGCCCCGTCCGAGCTTAAAGGCTACCTGCAGGGTCACCCCGAGCAGCTGGCCCCCTGGCTCCGCGAGGCTCTGGAGGTTCCCTCCATCCGCGCAGCCCTCGCTATGTGAAAAAAGACAGTCCCTTTGCCACATCCAAACCGTCACAACATTTGATGAAAATCTCGAAAACGAGGAAAAGCGTCGAATGTTGTGACGCTTTTTGTCCAGAGGATCGCTTCTCATCCAAAAATCCCGCTTGACTGTATTGCCACAACACAGCGCAACGTAAGGGGTGTCCGATAACGGGCGCCCCTTTTTAAGTGGCAACGTGGCCGCGAATCCGGAGCGCCCCCAACAAGAAAGGTGGGGAGATGGAAGCGGAAAAGAAGGCGTTTAAGATCACCAAGCGCGAAATTGGCTTTGTGCTGGGTATCGTTGTCTTTTTGCTGGTGAAGTTTCTTCCTTTGGCGGAGCTGAGCTCGACGGTCGAGCTTACGGTCGGCGGTCAGACCTGTCTGGCGTTGACGCTCGCCACGGTGGTGTTCTGGGCGTGTGGCGTGGCACAGCCGGGCTTTGTGGGCCTGCTCTATTGCGCGCTGCTCGTTCTGTTCAAGGTGTGCGTGGACGACACGGGTGCCGCGAGCATCTCGGCGACGGTCGCCTCCACGTTTAGCTCGTGGACCAAAGCCACCATGTGGCTCGTCATCGGCGCCTACCTCATCGCCAGCGCGGTCAAGGAGTCGGGCCTGGGCGAGCGCATCGCCTATGCGTTTATGCTCAAGTTCGTGCGCGATGCCAAGTCGCTCATCATCTCAATCTTCGCGCTCACCTTTGTGCTGTCGCTGCTGATCCCGCATCCGTTCCCCCGCGCCTTCCTCATCCTCGCCGTCGTCTCGGTCATCGCCGAGTCCGCCGGCTACGGTGACGACGACCGCGGCAAGCTCGGCTTCCTCGTGTTTGCCGCTGCCGCCCCGGGCTCCATGTTCTTCCTGACGGGCGACTCCACGCTCAACCCGCTCGTTGCGCAGTACAGCGCCGAGGCCGGCGGCATGAGCCCGTCCTTTGTCGACTGGTTCCTGTGCATGAGCGTGCCTATGCTGGTCGCGCTGCTGTGCACCCTGTTCCTGGGCCTCTTCCTCTTTAAGCCCAGCAAGGAGCTCGTCTACGATCGCGAGCAGATCGTGGCCAAGCAGGCCGCGCTCGGCAAGCTCTCCGTCAAGGAGATTCGCACCATCGTGTGGCTTGTCATCGCCATTGCGCTGTGGCTCACCGTCTCGGGCGATTACATCGGCTGGGTCACCCTGGCCATCGGCGTCTCTCTTGCCATGCCCATCATCGGCGAGGTCCTCACCCCCGCCAGCTGGAATGCCGTCGACATCAAGTCCCTCATGTTCCTGACGGCCGCCATGGCCGTGGGCTCCGTGGGCGGTGCCACCGGTATGAACGCCTGGATCGCCGATGTTGTGCTTCCCAGCTCCGTGCCCGAGAACATCTTCCTGTTCGCCCTGCTTGTCGCCGCGCTTTCCATGATCATCCACATGTTCATGGGCTCGGTCATGGCCGTGCTCGGCGTGTGCGTGCCGGCGTTCATCAGCTTTGCGGCCGGCTCCAGCGTGAGCCCGCTCGCCGTGGCGCTCATCGTCTTCACGTCCATCAACATCCACTACATCCTGCCGTTCCATAACCTGCCGATCCTTATCGGCGAGGGCAAGGACGCTGGCGGCTACACCTCCAAAGAGGCTATGCGCATGGGCATTCCCCTCACTGCGGTCGTCTTTATCGTCGTGCTGGTCGAGGCCGCCTGGTTCCACCTCTTTGGCCTGATGTAAGCAGTCGAGTGCTTGGCTGTAATTAGCCGAGTGCTTGAACTGCGAGTGCCCGAGCGCCCCATCTATGAGCGCTGCGGCCCCATTACGTTACCAAGCCGGCGGCACTCCCGCCGCCGGACACTCTCCCGAAAGGAGCACGCTATGTCCACTACCGATGCTTCCCAGATCCACGATCTGCGCTCCGCGCTCGACTTTTTGCGCGAGATGCCGGGCCAGCTGCTCGAGACCGACACCCAGGTCGACGCGGACGCCGAGGTCTCGGGCGTCTATCGTCGCGTCGGTGCCGGCGGCACCGTTATGCGTCCGACCAAAGAGGGTCCGGCGATGGTCTTCAACAACGTCAAGGGCTTTGACGATGCCAAGGTCTGCATCGGCATGCTTGCCAGCCGCAAGCGCGTTGCCGCCCTGCTCGACCTCGACGAGGAGCACCTGGGCCTCGAGATCGGCAAGCGCTTCGAGAACCTGATCGCGCCCGAGCAGATCGCCGAGGGTGCGCACGTCGACTGCCAAGAGGTCGTGTACAAGGCGACCGACGAGGGCTTTGACCTGCGCAAGATCGTTCCCGCTCCCACCAACACGCCCGTCGACGGCGGCCCCTACATCACCATGGGCCTCGCTTATGGCACGAGCCCCGACGGCTCCCAGTCCGACGTGACCATCCACCGCTTCTCCTGCGTCGACAAGGACAAGCTCGCCATGTGGATCACTCCGGGCAGCCGTCACCTTGGCGCGTTCTTTGACGAGTACTGCCAGCGCGGCGAAGACATGCCCATCTCCATCTCCATCGGTCTGGACCCCGCCGTGTACATGTGCTGTGGCTTCGAGGCGCCAACCACGCCGCTCGGCTTTAACGAGCTGCAGATCGCCGGCGCCCTGCGCGGCCACGCCGTCGAGCTTGCCGACTGCGTCACCGTTCCGCAGAAGTGCATCGCCAATGCCGAGTACGTGCTCGAGGGCTACCTCATGCACGACGAGACCATCAACGAGGACGTCAACGGCCACGGCTACGCCATGCCCGAGTTCCCCGGCTACACCGGCGGCGCCAAGGTCTGCCCGGTGATCAAGATCACCGCCGTCACCACGCGTGTCAACCCCATTATGGAGAGCTGCATCGGCCCTTCGCACGAGCACGTGTCCATGGCCGGTATCCCCACCGAGGCTTCCATCTACAAGATGGTCGAGACCGCTATCCCGAGCCGCCTGCTCAACGTCCACGCTGCACCCTGCGGCGGCGGCAAGTTCGTTGCCATCATGCAGTTTAAGAAGTCGAGCAAAAATGACGAGGGCCGTCAGCGCAACGCCGCCATGCTCGCCTTCTCGGCATTCTCCGAGCTCAAGCATGTGATCTTGGTTGACGAGGATGTCGACATCTTTGATATGAGCGACGTGATGTGGGCCATGACCACGCGCTTCCAGGCCGACGTCGACCTCATCACCATCCCCGGCTGCCACTGCCACGTGCTCGACCCGTCCAACGACCCTGCGTTCGACCCCACGATTCGCGAGCACGGCATCGCCTGCAAGGCCATCTTCGACTGCACGGTTCCGTTCGACCTCAAGAAGAATTTCATTCGCTCGCAGTTCATGGAGATCGACACAGACAAGTGGGCCAAGGAGATTGCTTTCTAAGGTTCCGGCGTTCTACCGAACGTCGGACCACTCGACGCTGCGCCCGCGCCTGGCGGGCAATCTGCCCCTCAACTGCGAAGGCATGGGCATAAGCCCTATGCCTTCTTGTTTCGGGGCACCTTGCCTCGCCAGACGCGCGCTCGCTGACATTGCCCGACCTATAGCTGCCATTTTGTTGTTAGGAGTTGTCATGCCTGAGTCTTCTGTCCGTCCCCGTCGCATTGTCGTTGGCGTGTCTGGCGCCAGCGGTGCCGCGCTGGGCCTTGAGTGCCTCAAATGCCTGCGTCAGGCCGGTGCCGAGTCGGCGCTTGTCGTCACGCGCGGGGGAGAGATCACCATCGAGCAGGAGCTCGGCATGACGCTCGACGAGTTTGCCACGCATGCCGATGTGGTCTACGACAACAAGAACATCGGCGCCGCCATCGCAAGCGGCACCTATCCGGTCGACGGCATGATCGTGGCCCCGTGCTCCATGAAGACGCTCGCCGGCATCGCGAGCGGCTACAGCGACAATCTGTTGCTGCGTGCGGCCGACGTGCAGATGAAAGAGCAGCGCCGCCTGGTGCTCATGGTGCGCGAGACGCCCTTCAGCGCCATTCATGTCGACAACATGGCGCGCCTGGCGCGCGTACCGGGCGTCATGCTCATGCCGCCCATGCTCACGTTTTACAACGGCCCCGCCACGCTCGATGACGCGGTGCATCACATCGCCGCCAAGGCGCTCGAGGCCGTCGGCGTGTCATGTGCAAACTATAAGCGCTGGTCATAGGCGTCTTTAGGGTAGGATACGAGGAGTGTTTGAGCCCGCTGCCCCTGTGGGCGGCGGGCTTTTCGCGTCAAAGGATGTGTCGGGAGGATCTATGCAGACGGGCATGTATGCGATTAGCGAGATGGCGAGCTTGTTCAATGTTTCGCGCCAAACGCTCATCTACTACGACAAGATCGGTCTGTTTAAGCCCGCCGTGGTGAACGAAAAGGGCTACCGTTTCTATTCGCCCACGCAGATCCCGCTCATGCGTCTGATCTGCATGCTGCGCGACCTAGGGCTCGAACTCGACGAGATTGACCGCCTGACCTCGACGTTCGACATTGGCGAGATGACCGATCACCTGCGCTCGCGGGTGCAAGCGCTCGATGAACAGATCGCCGGCCTCAAAGCCGAGCGCGCGAGCGTGCAGGAGCGCCTGAACTTTTACGACGAGGCGGTTTACTGGCGCGAGCGCGAGGGCAGGCCGGAGCTCAAGCAGTTTGAGCGTCGCTACGTGGTCTTTGAGGAGTTTCCAGGCGATATCGAGCGCGGCCGCTCGATGCTTCACCCCACGCTCATGCGGGCCATCCTGCGCATGCGTGCGTTGACGGGCACGCGCCCTATGCGCGGCTGGGGTGCCATGCTGCGTCGTGAGGCGCTGCATTCCGACGACCCTATCGCCGGCGCGGGCTCCTTTGCCGTGCTGCCGCGCGGTGCCGAGGAACTGCTGCCGAGCGATCCCGCCGAGCTGGCAGAGATCGGCATCGAAGTGCTGCCCGAGGGCACATACCTGTGCATGAGCCGCTGGGGTATGCCGTACGAGCCCGAGGGCATCCGCGCCATCGTTGCCTGCATGGACGAGCACGCGCTCCAGCCCGTTGGCAACGCTTTCGACTTTTGCTACCTCGATACCACGAGCTACGACGAGTCCCACCAAGAGGACTTTTGCTGCATCCAAATCCCTGTTACCCTCCAGATGTGACAAAGGGACAGTCCCTTTGTCACATTCGTGGTGTGGCTGCTGCCCAAACCGTCACAACATTTGATGAAAATCTCGAAAACGAGGAAAAGCGTCGAATGTTGTGACGCTTTTCCTGTCTGTGCCGGCGAGCTCCCGTGCCATCTGGGGGTATAAGGCTGGCAAGTGTTTATTTGCGAGGCTTAAGGGGCGCCCCGTATGGATATCGATAACTTTGAATGGTGGTATAGCGAGGGCGAGGCTCCGGACGAGGAGTGGGACGAGCCCGCGCCGCGTGACGTGTCGAGCGACGAGGACGAGGCCGGCAACGATGCTGCTGTCGAGCCTGACGCCGCCTCCGATGCCGCCGAGCCCCTGACCTTTGAGCAGGCTTGGGCCCAAGCCGAGGCCGATGAAGCTAAGGTCGATGCCACGGCCACACTCGGTGAGCCGGCGGACATGTCCATCTCGCCGGCCAAGATCCCGCAGCCGCGCCATAACATCGACCCCGGCAGTACGGCATCCTTCAGCATTCTCGACGTGCCCTCGCAGGGTGCCCAAGCACCCGCGCCCACACGTCGCCCCGACCTGGCTCGCGAGGAGGACGCGGGCCGTCGCTCTCCGCTCGGCCCCATCCTCATCGCCTTCATGGCCGGCGTTATCGCATGCTCGGTAATTGGAAACGTCTGGAGCCATGTTGAACAACAACGAAAAGACGCCGCCAAGGTCGAGATGTCCGTCGAACAATCGCTCAGCCGCACGCGCTCGGTGCATGTATCGGTCGAGGTCAAGGACGGCGCGACGTGGGACACCGCGCGCGGCGACAGCCAGATGCTCGTCCATATCGTGGGTCGCACGCTCAAGGGGCAAGCGATCGACGAGTACCAATACGTCAATTCCGAAGGTGACGGCATCGAGCTCAAGCCCGGCGACTACGAGCTCACGGTCGATGAGCCGCCCGTCGCCACCGACGGCACGCGTTACCGTGCCTCAAAGCGCATGGTTCCGGTGAGTTTTAATTCACAGGCGCCCGATACGGTCGATAGCACGCCGCAGGGCGGGTTTGACCTTTACGCTATTGCTCAATAACTGCACCTGTCGCTCAACCCCGCCGCCAAGAGTGGGACAATAGCCCTCGACACCGTTGTTTACTATTGGAGGAAGTAGCATGTCCACCGTCACTACCATCAAGCGCGGCGGCCTCACCGCGGCCATCGATTCCATGGGCGCCCAGCTCACGAGCCTTGCCCTCAACGGCAACGAGTATCTGTGGCAGGGCGACCCGGCCTTTTGGGGCAAGCATGCGCCTATCCTGTTCCCCATCGTGGGATCGCTGCGCAACAACATGGCGACATCTGCGGCCGGCACCTGCGAGATGCCGCGCCATGGACTCGCTCGCATCGTCGAGCACAAGTTGGTCGAGGTTTCGGAGGACGGCTCCTCGGTAACGTACGAGATCACTGACACGCCCGAGTCGCTCAAGGCGTTCCCGTTCCACTTTAAGCTCAACATGACCTATGCCCTGACCGGCGACGCCACGCTCACGCAGACCTTTGCCGTCACCAACACCGGCGACGTGGCCCTGCCGTTCTCGGTGGGCGGTCATCCTGCATTCAACGTGCCCGCCCCCGGTGCCGAAGACGAGGCGTTCGAGGATTACGAGCTGGCGTTTACCGAGGCTTGGACTAACGAGGCCCCCATCATCACGCCCGACGGTCTTATGACGTTCGAGGGCAGCTACAAGGCTCCCGATAACTCGGACGTGCTGCTCATCACGCACCGCAGCTTCGATAACGATGCCATCATGTTCACCGATGTCCCGGGTTCCACGCTCACGCTGCGCGGCCGCAAGTCGGGCCACGGCGTCAAGATCGACTTTGAGGGCTTTAAGTACATCGGCGTGTGGTCTGCCGCCAACGACGCCCCGTTTGTGGCGCTCGAGCCCTGGACCGGTCATACCACCATGGACACCGAGGACGACGTCTTTGAGCACAAGGTCAACACCATTACCTTGGCACCGGGTGAGACGGACGTTCGCAGCTTTAGCGTTACCCTGCTCTAGAGGTTCCGCCGTTCTAACGAACGACGGACCGGTCGACGCTGCGCGCCACCCAGAGCGACAATTTGTCATTCAAAAGGCAAGGCATGACCAGAAGGTCTATGCCTTGCCTTTTTCATGCCAACTTGTTCGCTCTGGGTGGCGCCCGCTGGCATTGCCAAAACATCGACGCTCCCAATGACTACCGTGCGTCTATTAATTTTTCGAGCTTGTGCTGCGCTGCTGGTCGCTGGCGTATATCCTGTTAAGTCGTCAGCATACGATTCAACAGGGAAGGCAGATTATGCATTCTCCCCATCAACGCGACGCGCATCCACAGCCGGTATGCAGCCGTCGCATCTTTTTGGGTAGCGCTCTCGCTGCGAGCGCTTCTGTCGTCGCCGGCGCACTTGCCGGCTGCCAGCGTCCCTCCACGCTGGAAGTAGTTCAGTCCACGACGGGCGGCGGTCGCGACGACCTGTCCGATTCTGTGATCGGCAAGGATAAGATCCGCATTGGCATGGAGGCGGCCTACGCCCCGTACAACTGGCAGGTTTCCGAGGCCAGCGAGTTCACGATCCCCATCGATAACGTGCAGGGAGCCTACGCCGATGGCTACGACGTGCAGATCGCCAAGATCGTCTGCAAGGCTCTCGGCGGCGAGCCCGTTGCCGTCAAGCAGAGCTTCTCGGGCCTTATCGACTCGCTCAACAACGGCCAGATTGACCTCATCATCGCCGGCATGAGCGCCACGCCCGAGCGCGAGGAGTCCGTCGGCTTTTCCGACCCGTACTTCATTGGCTACTTTGGCCTGTTCGTAAAAGAGGGCTCGCCCTACCAAAACGCCACCAAGCTCAGCGACTTCAGCGGTGCCACGGTGCTCGGCCAAAAGGACACGATGCTCGATACCGTCATCGACGAGATTCCGGGCGTTGTGCACAAGAACCCGGTCGATTCGGTCCCCACGGTGTTCTCGAATCTGCTGCAGGGCACGTGCGACGCCGTGACCTACAACACTGAGAACGAAAAGGGCTATATGGCCCAAAATCCCGGTATCGTCCCCATCCACTTTGCCGAGGGCGAGGGCTTTAAGCAGGAGGTCACGGCGAATGTCGGTTGCCGCAAGGGATCGGACAAACTGCTTAAGCTCATCGACAAGACACTCAAGGGCATCAGCCAGGAGGAGCGCGACCAGATGTGGGACGCGTGCCTCGACCGTCAGCCGGCATAGGGAGGCAGCATGAAAGGCATCAATCGTCTGGCCTCCTTTATCAAGGCCGACCACCGTTATGTGTACCTGGGCACGAGCGTTATCGCGGCGCTCGGCTTGGCGTTTAGTCAGCGCAACCCCACGCCGCTGAGCTTCTTGGCGCCCACGGGTGTGTTCCAGGACTGCCTCTGGGCGATTCTGTGGGCTTGGATTGTCGTATCGGCGGCAGCGCTCGTCACCAAGCTCATGCATTGGAATGACTATCGCCAAAAGTCGCCGTTTGCATCCGAGCGTTGCCGTCGCGGCGCGCGCCTGGGCAGCTATGTCGTGGTTGCCATCGCGGCGATCTTCTTCATCGACCGCTGCGTCATGTCGTTTATCGACCTGGTACAGGTGAGCATTGTCTCGGACTCCAACCCCAGCGACTTTTTGTCGAGCCTGGTCTACATGACCTACAAGAGCGGCGACTTCTTCATTCGCGGTATCGAGATCACCATCGCGCTTGCCACCTTCGGCACGGTCATCGCCTTTTTCCTGGCACTGCTCTTTGTGTTCCTGCGTATTCAGACGTTTGACCGCGTGGATAACGACCTGGTGCGCTTCTTTAAGAGTATCGGCCGCGGCTTTGCGACCGTCTACTCCACCATCGTGCGCGGCACGCCCATGATGGTCCAGGGCCTGCTCATCTATTACGCGGGCTTCACCGTTTTGCGCGGTATGGGCTTCGAGACCGCCCAGGCCAACCAGATTTGGAGCACCTTCACCGCCGGCCTCGTCACCATCTCGCTCAACTCCACCGCCTACATGATGGAGGTCCTGCGCGGCGGCATCGAGTCCATCGATTCCGGCCAGGCCGAGGCAGCGCGCTCGCTGGGTCTGTCGCAGTGGCAGGCCATGCGCAAAGTCGTGTTCCCCCAGGGCATTAAAAACGCGATTCCGGCGCTCACCAACGAGCTCATCATCAACATCAAGGACTCGTCGGTGCTTTCGGTCATCGGCGTGTTCGACCTCATGTACGCCACCACCACCGTCGCCGGCGTGTACTACCGCCAGATGGAGGTCTACTGCGTGGCGCTCGTGGTCTACCTGATCCTGACGCTTGTGGCGAGCCGCCTGCTCGAGGCCTTTGGCAAAAAGCTCGGCGCCGAGGCTCCGGCCACACTGCCCAGCTCCAACTAGGCGCAAGACGAGGAGAATCATCATGGCAGATACCACTACCACCGGCGCTGTGACCGCTGCACAAACTAAAGAGCCGCTTATCCGCGTCGAGGGTCTGCGCAAGAGCTTCGGCTCGCTCGAGGTACTCAAGGGCATCGACCTGTCCGTTAATCCCGGCGAGGTCGTCACCATCATCGGCGCCTCGGGCTCGGGTAAGTCGACCTTCCTGCGCTGCCTCAACCTGCTCGAGACCCCGGACGCGGGCCATATCTGGTTCCATGGCCAGGACCTCACGGCCGAGCGCTGCAATATCAACAAGCTGCGCGAGGACATCGGCATGGTGTTCCAGGGCTTCAACCTATTCAACAACATGGATGTGCTCGACAACTGCACGCTCGCGCCCGTCACGCTCAAAAAGATGAGCAAGACCGAGGCCGAGAAAGTCGCGATGGAGCATCTGACGAGCGTGGGGCTCGAAAAGTTCGCGCACGCCGCCGTGGGCCGCCTGTCCGGTGGTCAAAAACAGCGCGTGGCCATCGCCCGTGCCCTGTGCATGAATCCGCAGATCATGCTGTTCGACGAGCCGACCTCCGCACTCGACCCCGAGATCGTGGGAGAGGTGCTCGAGGTCATGCGCAAGCTCGCTGCCGATGGCATGACCATGGTCGTCGTCACGCACGAGATGGCCTTTGCCCGCACGGTGTCCGATCGCGTGGTCTTTATGGACAAGGGCGTGGTGCTCGAGGACGCCGCGCCGGCCGAGCTCTTCGGCAATCCCAAGCACCAGCGCACTCGCGAGTTCCTCTCGCGTTATCTCGAGGACAAATAACCGACCGCAAACGCTTATGTAGCAGGGCCGCTCCGGTGGGGCGGCCCTCGTCATCACAATCGAAAGGATGTCATGGCCGAGGTTTGGCGCTTCTTTGCGCATGAGGATGATTTTGCCGATTTGGACGAAGCTGGCGCGAGCGAGCGCTTGGGTCGCGTGCTGTCGTTTCCGACCATCTCGAGCATGGATGCCGAGGCGGTGGACTGGCAGCCGTTCGACGACCTGCGCGCCTATATGCAGCAGGCCTGGCCGCGCGTGTTCGCGGCGGGCGAGGTCGAGCTCATCGACCATTCGCTATTGGTGACGCTTGCCGGCTCCGACCTCGCTCTCAAGCCCGTTATGCTCATGGGCCACATGGACGTGGTCCCCGTGGTGCCGGGTACCGAGGCCGATTGGACGCACGCCCCCTTTAGCGGGCACGTGGACGATACCTACATCTGGGGCCGCGGCGCGATCGACATGAAGGACCAGGTCGCAGGCATTCTCGAAGCGGTCGAGTATGCGCTGGCGCACGGTTGGCAGCACGAGCGCACACTGCTCCTGGCCTTTGGCCAGGACGAGGAGACGACGCAGTACGGCGCAGGCGCCATCGGCCGCGCGCTCGAGGAGCGCGGCGTTGAGCTCGAGTACCTGATCGACGAGGGCGACTACCGCATCGTTCCGGCTGCCGAGTACAGTGCGGGCGAGGGTTGGCTTATGCACGCCGACCTGGCTGAGAAAGGTTATGCCGACATTGTGCTCAAGACAAAGAGCGCGGGTGGACATTCTTCCAATCCCTACGGCGGCACGTCGCTCGAGGTGTTGAGCCGTGCCACCACCGCAATCTGCGATATCGAGTGGCCGACGCGCGTGACCGACTTGCTTGCCGCCCAGCTCGTCGAGCTGGGGCTCTACACGGCCGATGAAATTGCCGCCAACGGCGGCGCCATTGTCCGCGATTGCCTCGCCAGCAAGAAGCTCTATCCGCTGGTGACGACCACCTGCGCGCCCACGCAGATCGAGGGCGGCAGTGCCGGTGCCAACGTAATGCCGCAGGATATGTGGGTCAACATTAACTTCCGCATGCTCGAAGGCACGAGCGTGGCCGATGTTGTGGCGCGCTGCCGTGAGGCAACTGCCGCGGCGGACCTTGCCGGTCGTGTCGAAGTGGAGCTGGGCCCCGGCAGCTCCGAGCCCTCGCCGTCCCCGCGTATCGGTGGTCCCGGCCTCGAGGCGGTTCGCTCCATCGCCGCCCGCTATTTCCGCGATCCAAAGGGGACGGAGGAAAACGGATCATCCGAGCCGTTGGCGATTGTCCCCTCGACCGTGATCGGCGCGACCGACGCTGCCAACTACCAGCACATTTGCTCCGAATGCATTCGTTTTTCGGCGTTTGTGGTCGACGATGACGAGTGCGACCGCGGCGTCCACGGCACCAACGAGCGCATCACCCGCCGCGCCTACCTCCAGGGTGTTCGCTTCCTCATCGCCCTGCTTCAAACGCTCTAGAATGTGACAAAGCGACGCTTCCTTTGTTAGCCGTTGGGGATGTTCTTAAACGACTAGCCGTTAAGGAACGTCCCCAACGGCTACGTCCACTCATTCCGTGCGGGTTATATGCAGGTTTGCCTGCGCACGCTATCATGTATGGGTTAGACCGCAACTATGTACCCCATACGCGAAGGGATGCGCATGTATCTGAAGATCGACATGTTCTAGCTGGGCTTACCCCCGCAGTGGCGCCGTGCGCCCCATCAGCTCTGCCGATTTTCACCTTCACGCATATAAAGGAGTCCCGCCATGCGCGACAAGCTCGAAAAGATTATCAAGGCCTACGAGGAACTCGAGAAGAAGCTTTCCGACCCGGCCGTCGCCTCCGATATCAAGGAGTTCACGCGTCTCAACAAGGAGTACGCGCACCAGTCCGACCTCATTGCCGCCTCGCGCGAGTACATCGGCGCGCTCGATGACATCGAGGCTGCCAAGGAAATGCTGCACGATACCACCGATGCCGATGAGAAGGAGATGCTCCAGATGGACATCTCCGAAAACGAGGCCAAGCTTCCCCAGCTCGAGGAAGACATTAAGTACATGCTCATCCCGAGCGACCCCAACGACGACAAGAACACCATCGTCGAGATTCGCTCCGCCGCCGGTGGCGACGAGGCGGCTATCTTTGCCGGCGATCTGTACAAGATGTATCAGCGCTTCTGCGAGTCGCGCGGCTGGAAGACCACCGTGCTCGACTCCAGCCCCAGCGAGGCCGGCGGCTTTAAGTCCATCGAGTTCAAGGTCGAGGGCGACCGCGTCTACTCCGTCATGAAGTTCGAGTCCGGCGTGCACCGCGTCCAGCGCGTTCCCAAGACCGAGTCCCAGGGCCGTATCCAGACCTCCACGGCGACCGTCGCCGTACTTCCCGAAGCCGAGGAGATCGACGTCCAGATCAACCAGTCCGACCTGCGCATCGACACCTACTGCGCCTCCGGTCCTGGCGGTCAGTGCGTTAACACCACTTATTCCGCCGTGCGCATCACCCACCTGCCCACCAACACCGTGGTGCAGTCGCAGGAACAGCGCTCCCAGATCCAGAACCGCGAAGTCTGCATGCAGATGCTGCGCGCCCGTCTGTACGAGATGGAGCTCGAGAAGCAGCAGGCAGAGCTCGGTGCCGAGCGCCAGAGCCAGATCGGCCACGGCAACCGTTCCGAGAAGATCCGTACCTACAACCAGCCCCAGGACCGCGTGACCGATCACCGCATCGGTTTCAACTCCACCTACAATGGCGTCCTCCTGGGCGACCAGCTCGGCACCGTCATCGAGGCGCTCGCCGCCGCCGAGCGTGCCGAGAAGCTGGCACAGGCTGTGTAGTGGGTTACGCGGTTTTGCCAAACCGCGTAACGGCTCGACGCTGCAAACGCCCCTAAGCGGCAATCTGACGTTCAATTTCAAGGGCGCGACCAGAAGGTCAGCGCCCTTTCATTTCACGTCACCTTGCTCGCTTAGGGGCGTTTTCGCTGACTTATGCTCAACCTGCGGCGCCTTAGAGGTGGTCATTGGGGACGTTCTTAAATGAC
>NZ_QRHU01000018.1:25273-45497 GCF_003470945.1 Collinsella sp. AM23-17
CCTTAGAGGTGGTCATTGGGGACGTTCTTAAATGACTAGGTTGGGCATATTGCTTTGAGGTGTTATTCAATCAGCTGTGATGGCCTTTGAGCTGCTTACCTGCTTAAAGCAATTAACGGTGTGCATCTGCTATTGAAAATAATGCTCAAAATATCGTTCGCGAAGTCGCGGGGTCCTTTTTGGTGCGTCGCGCGTCAAGTGATTTGGCAAGTTCTTGGTTAGATATTGGTCAGTTTTGGGGCAACCTTGCCAAAAGCTTGACGAATGCAAATTTAGACGTCAGCGAATGAACACTCTAGGCAGGCTCCAAGCAAAATTCTGGGCTGATTCTCGATAATCGCCTTCAATCGCCCCTTGCCAAGCGCTGGCCTCGCTTACAATCTGCTCCGACATTCGCGCGCCGTCCGGCGCTTAAGAGGGGAGGGCCCCATGGCAAACGAGATTTGGACCATCAAGCGTTGTCTCGAGTGGACCAAGGAGTACCTGGCCGAGCGCGGCGAGGAGCACCCCCGTCTTTCTGCCGAGTGGCTGCTGTGCGCCGCCACGGGCCTGGCGCGCATTGACCTATATATGCGTATGGACGAGACGCTTAACGCGGCCCAGCTCGAGACCATGCATGCGGCCGTTGTCCGCCGCGCTAAGGGCGAGCCGCTGCAATACATCACGGGCAGCACGCAGTTTCGCATGATCGACGTCGCGTGCGCCCCCGGTGTGCTCATTCCGCGCCCCGAGACCGAGATGCTCGTCGAGGAAGTCCTCAATTATCTGGATGCCGAGGTACTGAGCCCCGAGGCCGCTGCCCGTCAGCGTGTTGAGCTGCCTTGGAACGATGAGGTCGAGCAGGCACGCAAAGCCGAGGCCGCATTGGCCGACGAGCGAGCGACGGCCGAGCGCCGTGCCGCCAACCTCACAGCTGCCGACGAGGCGGCACTAGGCGGCGATGTGCTGGGCAGTCGCGCTTATGCCGAGGAACTGGCCGATCGCGAGGCCGAGGAAGCCGCCGCGCAGGCGGCAGAAGCCGAAGCGGCAGAAGCAGAGGCCATGGAAACCCCCGAGCCCGAGCTCGACGAATACGGCATCGCCATTGAGGACAACGACCAACAGGCGACTCCCGCGCAAGATGCCGCCGAGGCCAACGTATCTGCCCCAGCCGAGCCCCGCACTGCCCGCGTTCTCGAGGTCGGCTGCGGCACGGGCTGCATTTCGCTCTCCCTTGCCTGGGAGCGCCGCGGCCACGTTACCTGCACTGCTACCGATATCGAGCCGCGCGCCATCGATCTGGCCACCAAAAACCGTGATGCGCTTGGCCTCACGTCCGACGAGGTCGCCTTCAGCCTCACAAACCTGGTGAGTTCCATTCCCCGCGAAGAGTGGGGCACCTTTGATGTGCTCGTCTCCAACCCACCTTACATCCCGACCGACGTCATGCGCTCGCTGCCGCATGAGGTCAAGGACTTTGAGCCCGATCTGGCGCTCGAGGGCGGTGCCGACGGTCTCGATATCTTCCGCCGCCTGCTCAACGCGGCGCCCTACATGCTGCGTGCCGGCGGCCTGTTTGCCTGCGAGCTCTACGAGGGCGCGCTCGACGCCGCGGCCGAGCTCTGTCGTCAAGCAGGCCTTTCGGACGTGCGTATCGTCCACGACCTCACCGATCGCCCCCGCATTGTCCGAGCCATCGTCACCGAGCCCAAGCAACGCCAGTAATATTTATTAACTGGTTAGCAAAAATTATAAAGTAGTTTATAATTAGGACGGCTGAAAGAGGTCGGCCCATGCAACCTCCTACCTTTCGGGAAATCATTGCCCTACTCAAGCACGATGGATTCGTGAAGGTCGCGCAAGTCGGTAGTCATGCTAAGTATGTTTCTGGTGACCGTGTTGTCACCGTGAACGGCTCTGGTGGTGATCGACCAAAGAAGGGCACGTGGGCAAGTATTCGTCGCCAAGCTGGATGGTAGTTGGAGGCAAAATGAGGCAGCGATTTACCTATGACTGCGTTCTCATAAAAGAAGACGACGGTTACTGCGCTAGCTTCCCGCAGATTCCCGGCGCCTTTGCCGATGGCGATACGCGCGAAGAAGCGATTGCCCATGCTACCGAGGCACTGATGGCGTTTTTGGCCGACGACCTCAACAACGGTTTGACTCCGGCAGGGTACGAACGCTCGGCCGAGGTCGTGGCCCTTTCAGTCGAAATCGACCACGAGGACGCTCGGGAAGCGGCGTGCCGAACATTTAAAGACGCAGCGCTGGACCTCAAAGTCTCCGCTCCGCGGATTACCGCGCTGGTCAAAGCCGGAAAGCTCGATGTTGAACTCGTCGACGGCCGTCGGATGATAACGATAGACAGCATCGAGCGCTACGCCGCCCAAGAACGCCACGCCGGCAGGCCAAAGAAGTTCGTAGCCGTCCAATAACCCCCTCACTTTCACCGACTACTAGAGCCGCTCACCAAACCAACATGCGCTCTGGGCAAATAGGTTGAACGTTTCGTGCGAGAATGCCCCACAGTAAACAAACTTGCACCAGAGCGTAAGGGGCTGGCATACACATGCAGACGGTCTATCGGGTATACGAGGGAACGCGCGAGCCGCATCGGCTTGCCGTCGAGCGCACGGCCGAGGTGCTCGGCCGCGGCGGCCTGGCTTTGATCCCGACCGAGACCGTCTACGGTGTCGCCGTGGCAGTCAACGCCTTCTCGGACGCCGTGCCCCAAGATACAAGCGAATTCCCATCGTGGCCGCGCGATCCGCAGGCTGCCGTCAATGGCGCCGCAGTTCCTGCGCTCGGCACCGGCTATCGCCGTATCTTCACTCTCAAGCAACGTGAACTCACGCAAACCGTCGCTTGGCTGGTCGATGGCGTCGAAGCACTCGACCGCTATGGCGTGGATATCCCGGAAGATGCCCGCATACTCGCGCGACGATGCTGGCCGGGAGCCCTGACTATCGTGGTCAAGGCAGCCCCCTGCGTGCCGACCTTTATGCGCGCTGCCGACGACACGGTGGCACTTCGCGCTTCGGCCTCGCCCGTGGTGCAGGCGCTCATTCGCGCCTGTGGCAGCCCCCTTGCCTGCACCAGCGCCAACACGCATGGCGCGCCCGCGCCGGCAAGTTTTATCACGGTGGAGGGTCGCATCCTGGAGGGGGTCGATGTTGCCGTCGACGCCGGTGAGACCCCGTGTCGCGACGCCTCGACCATCGTGTCGTTTCAGCACGGCGAGCTCCAGATCCTGCGCCAAGGCGCACTTCCCGCATCAGAGATCGAACGGGTCCTGTCCGACCCGATGCAATAGAAAGGTTTAAGCGATGTCGTTGAATCTGGGCAGCCTGGGCATGGAAGATGCCTCGTTTGACTTTGGCGGTTCCTACATCATGGCGCTCGACTGCGGCACCACCTCGGTACTTGCGACCATCGTCGACGAGTACGGATGCATCGTCGCGCAGGCACGTCGCAGCGTCAAAACCAGCTTCCCGCGTCCCGGCTGGGTGGAGCAAGACCCCATGGCGGTCCTTGCTAGCCAGATCGCCGTCATGATGGAAGTCCAGTTTAAGAGCGGTATCCACTCCGACCGCATTGCTGCCATCGGCATCTCCAACCAGCGCGAGACCACGGTGGTCTGGGATCGCGTGAGCGGTCAGCCGATCTATAACGCTATCGTATGGCAGTGCCGCCGTACCGCACCTTTGATCGACGAGCTTGTCGAGCAGGGCGCAGAAGGGCTGGTGCGCTCCCGCACGGGACTCACGCTCGACCCGTATTTCTCGGCCTCCAAGGTGCAGTGGATTCTCGACAACGTCGACGGCGCACGCGAAAGCGCGGCGGCGGGCGACCTCATGTTTGGCACCATCGACACCTGGCTCATCTACAACCTCACCGGCGGCCAGGTCTTTGCCACCGACTACACCAATGCCAGCCGCACGGCACTCTTTAATATCCATACGCTCGATTGGGACGACGACCTGCTGGCACTCTTTGACGTTCCACGTTCCATGATGCCCGAGGTTCGCTGGAGCTCGGGCGACTACGGCCGCGTCGCGAGCGACATCATGACCAACATGCCGCCCATCATGGGCGTGGCGGGTGACCAACAGGCGTCGCTGTTCGGCCACTGCTGTTTCCGTCCCGGCCAGACCAAAAACACCTATGGCACGGGTTGCTTTATGCTCATGAACACCGGCGACGAGATCGTCGAATCCAAGAATGGCCTGGTCTCCACCATCGGTATCGCTGCGGACGGCAAAGTCAGCTATGCGCTCGAGGGCTCTATTTTTGCCGCCGGCTTAACGATGAACTGGCTTCGCAACAACATGGGCATCATCTCGAGCGTGAGCGAGTCGGCACAACTCGCCGCTTCGATTAGCGACAACGAGGGCTGCTACTTCGTTCCGGCCTTTGCGGGTTTGGGTGCTCCCTGGTGGGACCCGCATGCTCGCGGTATCGTGTGCGGTCTGACCGGCGCCTCGAGCCGTGCGACCATCGTACGTGCCGCCTGCGAATCCATGGCATATCAGAGCTACGACGTGCTGCGCGCCATGGAGCAGGACGTGGGGCTTTCGATTGAGCGCCTGTCTGTCGATGGCGGTGCCTCGCGCAACGAGTTCATCATGCAATTCCAGGCCGACCTGCTGGATATCCCCGTGCTGCAATGCGAGACGGTGGAGACCACGGCAATCGGTGCCGCGTACTTGGCGGGTCTTGCCGTCGGCTATTGGGAAGACCTGGAAGAGCTGGAGCAAAATGCCCAGATCGTTAGGACCTTCCTTCCCCACATGTCCGCCGAGCGCCGCGAGCAAAACCTTGCGGGCTGGCGTGATGCAGTCAGGCGCTCGCTCAGCACCTCACAGTAGGGCTGCGATGGGCTGCTCGATACAACAAACCGCTAAACTAATGCATGGCGTGCGGCGGCAACATTGCTGCGCGCCTTGTCAGCAAGGCCGTTTTGAGGCCGCAACGAAAGGGGCAATCAACCCATGACCGTCACCTACGATGCGTCCCGTGTGACGCTTGTCGATCACCCGCTCGTCCAGCACAAGCTGTCGATTCTGCGCGACAAAAACACCGGCACCAACCAGTTCCGTCAGCTCGTGCGCGAACTCGCGCTTTTTGACTGCTACGAGGCCATGCGCGACCTGCCTATGGAAGACGTCGAGGTCGAGACCCCTATCACCACCGCAACGTTTAAGCAGCTCGCCGGCAAGAAACTCGCCATCGTGCCCATCCTGCGTGCGGGCCTTGGCATGGTCGACGGCATCCTCGACCTGGTGCCCTCCGCTCGCGTGGGCCACATCGGCATGGAGCGCGACGAGGTCACCCACGAGCCGCACGAGTATTACTGCAAGATGCCCAAGGATATCGACCAGCGCATCTGCCTGGTCGTCGACCCCATGCTCGCCACGGGCGGTTCGGCCGAGATGGCCATCAGCTACCTGCGCGGGCGCGGTGTCAAGGACATCCGCATGCTGTGCATCGTCGCGGCCCCCGAGGGCCTCAAGTCGCTGACCGAGAAGGATCCTGACGTACATATTTATACGTGCGCCATCGATGACCATCTCAACGAGGCCGCCTACATCGTTCCCGGCCTGGGCGACGCCGGCGACCGCATCTACGGCACGCTCTAGTCGCTGGGCTAAACGGCCGCGGCTGCAAATACGAAGAAACGGTGCGCGCGGACGAACAAAAGGCGACCGCGCGCACTCCTGTTAACGGACGTTTTGCCCTGCAGGGTTCGAGAAAAACGTATTACCGTACCTGCGGCATAAAGAAGGTCTTAAGAAAACGAACAGGTGCGTATTAACCGATGCTTTTTCGGTTGTACTTTAGCGATTGGCTCGTACAATAGTCACCAATGTTTGGCGGGAACTGTTCTGTGAAGCGTTAAAAAGGAAAGTGAGGACGCCAGTGTTTCAGATAGCCGATCTGCTCGCTATCGTTGCAGGCGCCATCGCGGGCGCAATTGCCTTCCTTCCCTTTGTCTTTACGCTCAAGCCGGTTCTTGACGATAAGCAGAATGCGGACATGTTCAAGGGCATGGTGAGTCTGGCGGTCTCGGCAATCGCCCTGCTCGTCTTTACCTTGGTTGTGTTTGTGTTGTTCGGAGAGGCATTTCGCATGTTCCTCCTGGGCGAGGCGATCGGCTTCGTGGCCTTTATGGCCGCCTGCACGGTTCGCGTCGCCAAGGCGCTGCGAGATCCTCATGAGGTCGAAAGGTAAGTCGTGGAAATTTTTGAAAAGCTGCCTGATGAGATTAATCATCTGGTCAGCGAGTTCAGCTCCACCCCTGTCGTGGGCGATCTGAGCTGCGGCATCACGCAGTACTCGTTTTGGCTGATCGTCTCCACGATCGTGCTCCTGATCGTCCTGGCCGTGTTCAAGAAGAAACAGACCCTGGTTCCCAAGGGCTTCTTCGTCAACGGTTTCGAGTACATCATCGAGTACGTCGAGAACGATATCGGCAAGGGCGTCGTGGGTGAGAACTGGAAGAAGCACTTCCCGTTCCTGTGCTCGCTTTTCCTGTTCATCCTGATCAACAACATGATCGGCCTGATCCCGGGAATGAAGCCCGGCACCGGCGCAATCGGCTCCACCGCCGCGCTCGCCATTTTCGCCTTCGTGTACTTCATCTACTACGGATGCAAGGCTCACGGCGTGATCGGCTACATCAAGAGCCTCGCCCCGCAGGGCGTGAGCTTCCCGATGAACGTGCTCGTGTGGGTCGTCGAGCTTTTCTCGACCTTCCTGCGCCTCATCACGCTCGCCGTCCGTCTGTTCTGCAACATGTTCGCAGGACACGTGGTCATGGGCTCGTTCGCCATCATGGCGAGCATGTTCATGCAGCCGCTGCTTCAGCAGGTTTCCGCGGCGCACGCCGTCGGCGCCCTGCCTTCGCTGGCCTGGCTTGCCATCCTCATCCTGATCTATGCGATCGAGCTTGTGGTCGGCGCTATCCAGGCTTACGTCTTCACGGTCCTTACCGCCGTGTATGTCTCTGAGGCAGAGGAGGTCGCGGAGGAGGAGTAGGCTTCCGTTCGCGTCTTCAAGGTAAGGCAATTCGTTAAACCGCCGGTGCCCGTACCCATGGAGCCCGGCAGTTATAAAAAGGTTATCCTGCGTGAAATAAGACACGCACGACAAAGGAGGAATCGTGGGAGTTATCGGTTACGGTCTCGGTGTTATCGGCGCTGGTCTTGCTATCGGCCTGTCTGCTCTGGGTGCTACGGGTGCTATGGCCCGTCAGCCTGAGGTCCAGGGCCGCGTGTTCACTGTCTTCATCATGGGCTCCGCCTTCGGCGAGGCTCTGGCTCTGATCGGCTTCGTTGTCGCGCTGATCGTTAAATAGCACGGAGCGTCAAGTATGAATCTTTCATCCCAGAAGAGCGCGATCGCACTCTCCGCGTCCGCGGCCGCGCTGCTCATGCCGGTTTCCGCGTTCGCCGAGGACGGCGCTGCCGGTGCGGACATCCTCATCCCTAAGATGGCGGAGTTCATCCCGGCGCTTATCGCCTTCCTGATCATCTGGATCGTGCTGGCCAAGGTCGCCCTGCCGGGCATCATGAAAACCATGGAGGAGCGCGGCAAGAAGATCGAGGAGAGCCTCGACGAGGCCGAGAAGACCAAGCAGGAGGCTATCGCCAAGCGCGCTGAGTCCGACTCGATCGTCACCGACGCCCGCCGTCAGGCTGCCGACATCGTCCTCGAGGCCCGTAAGGACGCCGAGTCCGAGCGCGCCCGTATCATCGAGGCTGCTCACAAGGAGGCCGAGGAGATCATCGCCAAGGCCCATACGACCGTCGAGGACGAGCGCAAGTCCATTTACGCCGGTGCCGCGAGCTCCATCGCCGACCTGTCCGTTGCCGTCGCCACCAAGATCGTGGGCGAGGCACTCGAGGACGATGCCGAGCAGAAGAAGCTCATCGAGCGCTACATCCAGGAAGCAGGTAGCCTGAATGCCGACTAGCCGCTATCAGGACAAGGTGCTCGAGACCTACGCGCGCTCCCTTCTGGAAGCCGCTAAGGCTGAGAACCATGTGTTCGAGGACCTCGAGATGATCGAGCGCTTGGCTTCTGCCAGCCCCGAGATCATCGCCGTGCTCGACACCATGTCCAAGCGCGACCAGCTCGACCTTCTTCCCAAGGTGGCAGCTGCCTTTAAGTATGTTGCCGAGGAAGACGAGGATGTAGTGGGCGTGACCGTCACCACGGCGATCCCGCTCGACGACGAGCTGCGTCAAACCATCACTAAGAAATGCGAGCAGGACTTCGGCCGCAAGGTATTCCTTATCGAGCAGGTCGACCCGTCTATCGTGGGCGGCCTGGTGCTCGAGGCCCGCGGCGAGCGTCGTGACATTTCCGTCAAGACGCAGCTGCGCATCGCGCAGGAGACCCTCGCAAACTCTGCTAATTCGTACGGAGGTGAAGCCTAATGTCCGAAACCCTCAATGCCCAGGATATCGCCAAGAAACTGCAGGAGCAGCTCACGAGCCTCTCCGCGACGGTCGATACGCATGAGGTTTCAACGGTCGACGAGGTAGGCGACGGCATCGCGCGCGTCTCCGGCCTCAAGAGCGCCATGGCAGGCGAGCTTCTGGAGTTCAAGAGCTCCGATACCGGTGAGACCGTCTTCGGCCTTGCCCAGAACCTTGACCGTGACGAGGTCGGCGCCGTTCTGTTCGGTGCCGTCGACTCCATCAAGGAAGGCGACGAGTGCCGCACCACTGGCCGCATTATGGATATCCCCGTGAGCCGTGCCATGCTCGGCCGCGTCGTCAATCCGCTCGGCCAGCCCATCGACGGCCTGGGCGACATCGTCGCCACGCACCGTCGCCCCATCGAGTTCAAGGCTCCCGGCGTCATCGATCGTACCCCGGTGTGCGAGCCGGTTCAGACCGGTCTGCTCGCTATCGACTCCATGGTGCCTATTGGCCGCGGTCAGCGTGAGCTCATCATCGGCGACCGTAAGACCGGTAAGACCGCCATCGCCATCGACGCTATCCTCAACCAGCGCGGCAAGGGCATGGTCTGCATCTATGTCGCCATCGGCCAGAAGGCCTCCACGGTTGCCAACATCCGCGAGACCCTCGCTCAGCACGGTGCGCTCGACTACACCATCATCGTTTCGGCCACCGCTGCCGATTCCGCCCCTATGCAGTACATCGCGCCTATGGCCGGTGCCGCTATCGGCGAGTTCTTCATGTACAACGGCGAGGACGGCAAGCCCGCCAGCGAGACCAACCCCGGCGGCCACGTGCTCGTCATCTACGACGACCTGTCCAAGCAGGCTGTGGCCTACCGTCAGATGTCGCTGACGCTGCATCGTCCGCCCGGACGCGAGGCCTATCCTGGCGACATCTTCTACCTGCACTCTCGTCTGCTCGAGCGTGCCGTCAAGATGTCCAAGAAGAACGGTTACGGCTCCATGACCGCACTGCCGATCATCGAGACCCAGGACGGCGACGTCTCGGCCTACATTCCGACCAACGTCATTTCCATTACCGATGGTCAGATCTACCTGCAGTCCGAGCTCTTCTTCCAGGGTCAGCGCCCGGCAGTCGATGTGGGCATCTCCGTGTCCCGCGTCGGTGGCGATGCGCAGACCAAGGCCATGAAGCAGGTCGCCGGCAACCTCCGTCTGGACCTCGCTTCCTATCAGGAGCTCGCTGGCTTTACGCAGTTCGGCTCCGACCTCGACGAGGCTACTCAGAAGCAGCTGACCCATGGTGCTCGCATGACCGAGCTCCTGAAGCAGCCGCGTTACAAGCCGTTTGAGGTTGGCGAGCAGATCGTTACGCTGTTCGCTGGCAACGAGGGCTTCCTGGATGACCTGGAGATCGCCGACGTGCTGCCCTTCCGTGCCGAGCTCATCGAGTACATGGACAATGGCTTTGGTTCGCTGCTCGACAAGGTTCGCGCCAAGAAGATCGATGATGACACCAAGGCTGAGCTCTTGCGCGTCATCGGCGACTTCAAGCAGCAGTTCATGGCCAAGCACCATTCGGATGTTTCTGGATCAGAGGAGAACTAAGCCCCATGGCCAACCTTCGCGACATTAAGAAGCGAATCTCCTCGGTTACCACGACCAAGCAGATCACGCGCACGATGGAGATGGTCTCTACGGCCAAGATCCGTCGTGCCCTCGATCGCTCCAAGCAGGCCGAGCCCTATAAGGAGGCGCTGACCGACGTCATGTTGACGGTCGCCGGCGACGCCTCCTGTTCGGGCACCGATCCCATGCTGCAGAAGCATGAGAGCGTCAAGCATGGCCTGATTGTCGTCATTGCTTCGGACCGCGGCCTTGCCGGCGGTTTCAATACGACGGTGGAGCGCACGGCCGAAAAGCTCGCCGCTTCTTGGGCGAACGATGGCATCGAGTGCGAGATCATCGCGTGCGGGCGTAAGCCGGCCACGTATTTCCGTGACCGCGCAAACGTTGTCATGCACTTTGAGGGCAACTCCTCTGAGCCCGATTTCAATCAGGCCCGCATGATTTCCTCTCATATCTGCGATGCGTATCGTGCCGGTGAGCTTGACCGTGTCGAGCTTGTCTACCACCACGCCAAGAACCGCGTGGATCAGGAGCTTCGCGTCGAGCATCTGTTGCCGCTCGACCCCGAGATGATCGCTATGGCCCACGGTCCGCGTAAGAACGAGACCGACGCCCCTAAGCGCATCTCGTCCACGTTCGAGTTCGTGCCCTCCCCCGAGCATGTTCTCGGCAAGCTTGTGCCGTCTTATATCCTGACGGTCATCTACCAGGCCCTGATTGATTCGGCGGCTGCCGAGCAGGGTGCACGCCGCAAGGCCATGCACTCCGCGACGGAAAACGCCACCGCGATCATCTCGACCCTTACCCGCACGTATAGTCGCGTGCGCCAGGCTTCGATCACGACCGAGATTAACGAGATCGTCGGCGGAGCCTCAGCATTGGAGGAACAGTAATGGCTAATAACACCGTAAAGCTTGCGGTCGAGGAAGCCACCAAGAAGACGACTGCCGGTGATGGTCGCATCGTGCGTATCATCGGCCCTGTCGTCGACGTCAAGTTTGACGGCGCGGTGCCCCCGATCTACAACGCGCTCACGGTCGAGGCCGAGACCCCGATCGGTCATCTGAGCACGATCCTCGAGGTCGAGAGCCAGCTTCCGGGCGGCGTCGTCCGCACGGTCGCCATGTCCTCGACCGACGGCCTGCAGCGCGGCCTCATCGCCACCGATACCGGTGAGCCCATGAAGATGCCCGTTGGCCCCAAGACGCTCGGCCGCATTTGGAACGTCATGGGCAAGCCTGTCGACGGCAAGCCCATGCCTGAGGTGGAGGAGTTCTACCCCATCCACCATGCAGCGCCCCGCTTTGACGAGCTCACCACCAAGACCGAGATCTTCGAGACCGGCATCAAGGCCGTCGACCTGCTCGAGCCCTACATCCGTGGCGGCAAGACCGGCCTGTTCGGCGGCGCCGGCGTCGGCAAGACCGTTCTGATTCAGGAGCTCATCAACAACCTCGCCCAGGAGCACGGCGGCACCTCGGTGTTCACCGGCGTCGGCGAGCGTACCCGCGAGGGCACCGACCTGTTCCTCGAGATGAGCGAGTCTGGCGTTATCGACAAGACCTGCTTGGTCTATGGTCAGATGAACGAGCCGCCCGGAGCGCGTCTGCGCATCGGTCTGGCCGGCCTTACCACCGCTGAGTACTTCCGCGATCGCGGCCAGGACGTTCTGCTGTTCATCGACAACATCTTCCGCTTCTCCCAGGCAGGTTCCGAGGTTTCCGCACTGCTGGGCCGTATGCCGTCCGCCGTTGGTTACCAGCCCACGCTGGCAACCGAGATGGGCGACCTCCAGGAGCGCATTACCTCGACCAAGACGGGCTCCATTACCTCCGTCCAGGCTGTCTACGTCCCCGCAGACGACCTGACCGACCCGGCGCCTGCCACGACGTTTACGCACCTCGACGCCACCACGGTTCTTTCGCGTAGCATTTCGTCGCTTGGCCTGTTCCCGGCTATCGACCCGCTCGCATCTTCCTCCGACGCTCTCGATCCCTCGATCGTCGGCGAGGAGCACTACCGTGTCGCCGTCAAGGTCCAGGAGCTCCTGCAGGAGTACTCCGACCTTCAGGACATCATCGCCATTCTGGGTATGGACGAGCTGTCCGAGGAGCAGCGCCTTACGGTCAACCGTGCCCGTAAGATTCAGCAGTTCCTCTCGCAGTCCTTCCACGTCGCCGAGAAGTTCACCGGCAACCCCGGTGTCTACGTCCGCGTCGAGGATACCGTCCGCTCTTTCGCCGAGATTGTCGACGGCAAGGCCGATGACCTGCCCGAGCAGGCTTTCCGCTATGCTTCCACGATTGAAGACGTGCGCGAGCGCGCCCGCAAGATGGGGGAGAAGTAGGTTATGCGTATCCGCATCGTGTGCCCTGTGAGCTGCGCCTATGAGGGCGACGCTGCGTTTGTGTCGATTCCGTCCACGGATGGCGAGTTTGGCGTCCTGCCTGCTCACTCCAGCGAGATCTGCACGATCGACCGCGGTTACGTTCGCGTTTCCGATAAGGCCATGGGCACTGTCGACCACACGTTTGCCGTGGCCGGCGGCTATGCCCAGGTTGCGGACGATGTCGTGACCGTTCTCGTCGAGCGCGCTTGCGATTTGGCGACCGTCGATGCCGACAAGCTTAAAGCTGATATTCAAGGTTTTGAAGAGAAGCTGGGTAATTTGTCGGAGGATGATGCACGCCGCGCCTACCTCTATAATGAAATCGCATGGTGTAAGCTCAAGCTTGCCCAATAGTCAAACGATTTAGCGTTCGACCATTTGCGAACACATCATGCCCGGGATGGCCCAGCCACCCCGGGCATGCTTTTTGAAAGGGTAGACCTTGGATATTATCCGCGTTGAGGGTGGCCACGCCATCGGAGGCTCCGTGCCCGTCTCGGGCGCCAAGAACTCCGCGCTCAAACTCATGGCGGCAACGCTTCTGGCGCCGGGCAAGACGACGCTGCAGAACGTGCCCGATATTTCCGATGTCCACGTGATGGGCAAGGTGCTCAAGGGCATGGGCGCTACGATCGATGTTCTCGACGAGCACACGCTCGAGATTGATACCTCTCAGGTCGATTCATGGGAGGCCCCCTACGAGCTCGTTGCCAAGATGCGCGCTTCCACCGCCGTCATGGGGCCCCTGCTGGGCCGCTTCCATCGCGCCAAAATTGCCATGCCGGGCGGCTGCAACCTGGGTGCTCGTAAGATCGATATGCACATTCTTGGTCTTGAGGCCCTGGGCGTTGAGTTCGATACCGCCCACGGTTACATCAACGCTAATGCGCCCCAAGGTCTGCGCGGTACCACCGTCACGCTCGAGTTCGCCAGCGTCGGTGCGACCGAGAATCTCATCATGGCCTCTGTGCGCGCACAGGGCACCACGGTTATCGACAATGCCGCCCGCGAGCCCGAGATCGTCGATCTCGCCAACATGCTCAACGAGATGGGCGCCAAGATTGTTGGCGCCGGTACGCCCGTCGTGACTATCGAAGGCGTGGAAGAGCTCCATCCCGTTATCCATCGCGTGGTGGGCGACCGCATCGAGGCCGGTACCTTTATCGTCGCCGGTGCGTTGATGGCGGACGATCGCGGTGTCGATGTCACGGGCTTTTGCCCCATTCATTTGGGCATGGTGCTCAAGAAGATGGAGCTCATGGGTATCGACTGCGAGCGCGTCGAGGATGGCGTCCATGTGAACCGTGCCGAGCGTATCAAGCCGGTCGACATCCAGACGCTTCCGTTCCCCGGTTTCCCGACCGACATGCAGGCGCAGATTATGGTGCTCTCCGCCCTTGCCGACGGCAGTTCCGTTATTACCGAAAACATCTTCGAGAATCGCTTTATGTTTGCCTCTGAGCTGGTGCGCATGGGTGCCGACATTCGTATCGAGAGCCATCATGCCATGATTCATGGCGTCAAGGGCTTCTCGGGTGCACAGGTTACCTCGCCCGATCTGCGCGGCGGAGCGGCCCTCGTCGTAGCGGGCTTGATCGCCGACGGGACGACCGAGGTTTCGGCTATCCATCACATCAAGCGCGGCTACGAGCAGTTTGTCGAAAAGCTGCAGGCGCTTGGCGCGCATGTCGAGCATGCTACCGTCCCCGATCCCGTCATCTACTAATACAGGTTGCCTATGTTTAATAAAAAGCCCCTCGCGGATACCACCACCCGAAGACCCTCAACTGGTGCGCAGGCCAAGATCTACAGTCGCGATAACGTGGCTCGTTATTCCGAGCGAGCTCGCCAACGTCGTCGTAGCCACACGATTCGCCACGTCGCGCTCATTGTCGTGCTTGGCGTGCTACTGAGCGCCACTACCGCTGCCGGCCTGTGGTTTGCCACCATTATGGGCAAGCTCGGCGATTCTAATGTCATTACCGACAATCTGCGTCGGGTTCTGGTTGACACCGATGAAGCAAAGGATCCGTTCTACGTGCTGCTTCTTGGCACCGACGGCCGTCCGGGCGAGGATACGTATCGTGCCGACTCGATTATCCTGGCACGCATCGACCCCACGCAAAAGCAGGCGACGCTCATTTCCGTTCCGCGCGACACTAAGGTCGTGTACAAGGGCGAGACCATGAAGATCAACGCCTGCCATACCGTTGGCGGCGCCGAGGCCATGGTCGAGGCGGTCAACGAGCTGTGCGGTGTTCAGATTTCCCACTATGCCGAGGTCAGCTTCGACGGTATGCAGGCGCTGATTGATTCGGTTGGCGGTATCGACATTAACGCAACCGATGATGTTGACGACCCCGAGCACCTGGATATTAAGATTACCGCTGGCCAGCAGCATATGGACGGTGCCACCGCCCTTACCTATGCCCGCTGCCGCTACACCTATGCCGACGGCGATTACACGCGCATGCGCCACCAGCGTCAGGTGCTTGGCGCCCTTGCCAACCAGATTCTCAATAACTTCGATGCCACGAAGATCTTTGGCCTGGTTAATTCGCTGTCCGATATGCTCGTAACCGATATGAGCGTTCAGGATATCGTGGCTACGGTCAATGCCATGCGCGGTATGGATGTCGACGGTATCTACTCGGCCAACCTGCCCTCGTACGCCGACGACAGCACCATGATCGACGGCGTGAGCTATGTCTTTGTCTACGAGGACGAGCTCAAGGAAATGATGGAGCGCGTCGATGCCGGCAAGGATCCCAAGGGTCCCAACACCATGGGTCTTTCCGACGGCTCCAGCTCTACGATCGGTGACCTGAACAACAACACGTCTGACGACTACGCAAACGGTACCGCAACCTCATCGGTCAGCTCTGACGATTCCGATGACTCAAGCGATTCGAGCGATTCGGACTACTACGAACAGCCCACCGGCGACGGCAACGGTTACGAGGCCAATTATTAGGGTTACGCGGGCTTACCAGCCCGCGTAACCAGTTGACGCTGCAAACCCGCCAGAGCGGCAATCTGCCTTTCAACTTCGGCGGCATGATCAAAAGATCAATGCCGCCTCGTTTCAAGGCACCTTGCTCGCTCTGGCGGGTTTTCGCTGTCGTTGCCAAAACATCGGCGTTGCCTTGGTCCGGACTAGTCGTTGGGTAGTCATTGGGGACGTTTTTAAACGACTAGTCAAACAAGAACGTCCCCAATGACTACCCACAAAGCGAGAGTGGATGTCGTCATTTTGCGGCACTTGGGGACGTTCCTTTTGTGCCGGCAGTTTGGAACACTCCTTGCGTTAAGAGGCTGGCGTGCGTCAACCTGTTCTCATTGCAGCAAAAAAACCGCCCCGTTCTCTGTAGAGGACGGGGCGATTCGTCTTTTGGGCTTATGCAGCCAGGCTTATGCGAAACGGGCGACGAGCTCCTGGAGCACGTCGGTCATCTTGACGAGCGAACTGACCGGGACGAATTCGTTGACGCCGTGATAGCAATAGCCGCCGGTGGAAAGGTTGGGGCAGGGCAGACCGCGGAACGACAGCTGCGCGCCGTCGGTGCCGCCGCGAATCGGCAGCACTTGGGGCTCAACGCCGCAGGCAAGGTAGGCTTCCTTGGCAACATCAATAAGCTCGGGATAGTCACGAACGATTTCGGCCATATTTCGATACTGCTGCTTAATCTCGACCGTTACGCGCTCCTCACCCAGACGCTGGTTGAGCATCGAGGCGGCGGCATCAATAAGGTCGAGTTTCTGCTGGAACTTGGCGGCGTCATGGTCGCGGACGATATAGCGCGCCGTGGCGTGATCGACGGTCGCAGATACACCCTCAAGGTGATAAAAGCCCTCGTAGCCTTCCGTATACTCCGGGCGCTGCACGTAGGGGAGCAACGCGTTGAAGTCGCAGAACAGATTGCCTGCGTTGACCATACGGCCCTTGGCGTCGCCCGGGTGGATGGACTGGCCCTCAAAGCGGATGGTCGCCTCGGCGGCGTTAAAGCACTCCCACTCCAGCTCGCCGATGGGGCCGCCGTCGACCGTGTAGGCGTACTTGCAGCCAAAGGTATCGATATCCAACAGCTCGGCTCCGTGACCGATCTCCTCGTCAGGGCAGAAGCAAATGCCGAGTGCGGGATGGGGCAGAGAAGGGTCCTGAGCGATACGCGCGACAAGTGACATGATCTCGGCGACGCCTGCCTTGTCGTCCGCGCCCAGCAGCGTGGTGCCATCGCTGCAGACCAGGTCCTCACCCGCGAGGTCATTCAGGGCGGGAAGCTTGGCGGTACTCATGGCAACGGGCTTACCGTCAACCGTGCCGCAGACCAGGTCGCCGCCTTCGTAGTGTACGATGTGCGGCTTCACGCCGGCGCCCGGTGCAACTTCGGTGGTGTCGAGATGGGCGATCAGGCCCAGGGCGGGCTTGTCCTCAGCGCCCGCACTTGCGGGGATATGCGCGCAGACATAGGCGTGCTCGGTCACGTGGGCATCTTCCGCACCAAGCTCGCGCAGCTCTTCAGCCAGCACGTTGGCAAGGTCAAACTGAACGGCGCTCGAGGGTACCTGGTCGCAGTTTGCATCCTCGGACTGCGTGTTGATCTGGACGTAGCGCAAAAAGCGCTCGAGGACATCGGGGTTTGTGGTGGTGTTTTCCATAAAGACCGCTCCAATCTTGGTCGTCGTGTGCAACAAGAACTCTAGCACGGTATGCCACGGCATACCGCGACGCTTGGATGGGGTAGAATCAGCCATTGAATGCAGAAGGGACGGAAGATCATGGATACGACAAATAGCTCGCGCGAACTACATCTGACGGTGGCGAACGAAGACTACTTGGAGTGCATGGTTCGCATTGAAAGCGAAGAGGGGGAAACCAACGGCGTGCGATCGGTCGACATCGCGCAGCGCCTTGGCGTCTCCAAGGCATCGGTCAATAAAGCGGTTTCGGCGCTCAAGGCATCCGAGCTTGTCGAGCAATCGCACTATGGCAAGGTAATCCTGACCGATCGCGGCCGCGAGGTTGGCACGGCTATCTGGTACCGTCATCGCCTCATCCGCACGTTTTTGGTTCAGGAGCTCGGTGTCGAATTTGAGCGAGCCGATTCCGAGGCCTGCATGATGGAGCATGCGCTATCCGAGGACACGATGAACCGCTGGCTCGCCTATCTCGAAAAGCAAGGAATCAGCGTCGAGGAATAGCGGGATATATATGGATACGAGTTATTACAATCGCTTTGGTGCCGAGGAACTTACGCGCCGCTTGTCGAGCGAGACCTTGTTGGCGCAGGGCCCCATGGGCAGTGTTCTGTTGAGTGAGTACGACGCCGCAGACATTCCACCGGCGTTTTGGAATCTGGCAGAGCCGCAGGCCGTTTCTCGTATCCATCGCTTGTATGTCGCCGCCGGTGCGCAGGTGCTCATTACCAACACCTTTCAGGCATCAAGCTATGCCCTCAAGCACGACCAGATTGCGCCGTCCGTGGCGGAGGTCAATCGCGGGGCCGTCGACGATGCTCGCCAGGCGCACCCTCAGCTGCTGCTGGGCTCGATGGGCCCGATCGGTATTGAGTGGTTTGCCGAGGACTCTGCCGAGTATCGTGAAATCCGCGGCATTGCGCGCGAACAGGCGCACGCCTTGCTCAATGCCGGCGTTGACGGTCTGCTGATCGAGACGGTGACGTCTATCCGTAATCTGCAGCCCATGCTTGCCGGCGCCCGAGATGCCGCCGACGGCATGCCTGTTCTGGTGAGTTTTGTCGTTGACGATAAAGGCGACCTGCTGGGCGATGGCCTCAACATCGAGGCAGCCGTTTTGTACGCCGAAAAACACGGCGCAAACTCGGTTGGTGTTAATTGCTGTTCGCTTGCGGCCGCGAATGCGGCGGTGCCCAGGATGGTTGCATCGGCGACGACTCCCGTCACGGTGCGTCCCAACGTAGGCGATCCGGTCCAGACTCAGGATGGCCCCGTATGGCACGAGAACCCTGAAGCTTTCGCGCGCGCATGCATCGAATGGAGACATGCCGGTGCCGCAATGGTGGGTAGTTGCTGTGGAACCACGGCAATCACTACGGCAGCAATGGCCGAGGCGCTCGATATATAAAGGGCAAAACCGCTCCATACGGGGCGGTTTTTTATTGCCTGCATGTCCTTGGCAGCATTTGCCCAAATGGTGAATGCTGGTGCCGGCAGGTTGCCGAGTGCATGTTGCGGGTATACCCCATGCGTAACATGATCCAAACACTGTGAGGTGTCTGCGCGTGTGCGCGATAATTCATTTTGGAACTGACGGTTGGCGCGCTCGCGTCGATGAGGACTTCACTGCCGATAACGTTGCCCGTATCGCCGATGCCGTCGGCGAGTTGTGGCAAAAGACCAATCCGGGCAAAACGGTATATATAGGGTTCGACACCCGGCCCCTGGCGCGCGAGTTCGCTGAGCTTGCGGCGGGCGTGCTAGCAGCGCACGGGCTAGACGCCGTGCTCGCTTCGCGACCTGTTCCGACCCCTGCCCTTACGTGGGCGGCGGCTTATGACGGTGAGGCGTGCGGCGCGCTCATGGTGACGGGGTCCCATCATCCGCAGGGTTATCTGTGCCTCAAGATTCGCATGGGTGACGGCTCGACCGCCAACCAGGATGTCATCGAAGAGCTCGAAGAGACCATGGCTCCCGAGCCAATGGGGATCGAGGGGCAATATCGCACCGCGGATATCATTCCTGACTATATGCAAGCGGTGGCATCGTTTGTCGATGCCGAAGCCATCCGCGCCGCGCACTTGCGCGTGGTTGTCGACCCCATGGGCGGCGCAGCCCAGGGCTATCTAGCCGACTTGCTGCGCGAGCTTGGCGTTGAGGTGCACGAGATTCACGCCGGGCAGGCGTCTGATCAAGAAGATATCTGCCCCGACCCCGTTGAGCCTTGGGTGGACACTTGCGAGCGCATGGTTATCGAGGACGGAGCTTGCGCTGGCCTGGTGACCGACGGCGACGCCGACCGTATCGGCGCGGTTGACGAGCGCGGCAGATATATACATCCGCATCAGATCATGGCGCTCGTTTTGGGCGACTTGGTTCAATTTCGTAATTTGGAGGGACGCGTCGTCGTCAATCTCTCGTGCTCGACGCTAGTGCGTCGCATTGCCGAGGCGCTTGGCTGTCGTGTGACCGTTAAGCCGGTCGGTTTCAAATATATAGCTGCAGAGATGAAGAAGGGCGGCGTCCTCATGGGAGGCGAGGAGGCCGGCGGTATCGGCATCGCCGCGCATATGCCTGAGCGTGATGGAATCCTTGCTTGTCTGATTCTGTGTGAGCTTATGGCAAAGACGGGCGCGCCTTTGGGCGTTTTGGTCGATCAGCTCGAGGCCAGTTTTGGTAAGACGAGCTATGGGCGTCGCGATTTGCGCCTTGAGGCCGAAGACGCCGAATCGCTGCGAACGCTGCTTCCTGGCATGAATCCTAAATCGATTTGCGGCAAGGCGCCGCAGGCTGTAAGCCATATGGATGGTTTACGTTTGGCATTCGAGGATGACACCTGGCTGCTGATCCGCCCCAGCGGGACCGAACCGGTGGTTCGCGTATACGCCGAGGGGTTCTCGGTGGAGGAGCGCGATGAGTTGCTCGATGCCGGCTGTGCCTTGGCTAAGGGAGCCTATCAGCTTTAGCCATATGACGCTTCACTATAAAGAGGCCCTCGGTGAGCGGTAGAGAACGGCTGGCAAACGTAAGCAGGGTTTTAATATGTGTAGGAAATGTGTACGCCCAGATTCCCGCCCCCGGCGCCCCTCCGGTCTG
>NZ_QRHU01000019.1:0-42318 GCF_003470945.1 Collinsella sp. AM23-17
TGTTGCTTTTCAGAACGTCCCGCAGGACGGAGGAAGCCCCGCAGCGCGTAGCGCGCAGCGGGGCTTCCGACATGTCCGAGGACGTTCTGAAAAGCAACACCAGGGCGGGCCCGAACGAGAACACCGACTACAGGTCGATGTGCGATTCCTTGATCGGGAACGGCTCGGCGAAGTGGCAGGCGCAGCAGTGACCCGGTGCGACTTCCTTAAACTCGGGAAGCTTCTCGGAGCAGATGCCCTGCGCGATCGGGCAGCGCGTGTGGAAACGGCAACCGGTCGGCGGATCCAGCGGCGACGGCGGATCGCCAGCGAGAATGATGCGCTTGCGGGTCTTCTGGATATCCGGATCGGGCACCGGCACGGCAGACAGCAGCGACTGCGTGTACGGGTGGTGCGGCTCACTGTAGAGCGTCTTCCAGTCCGAAACCTCGACCATCTTGCCCAGATACATAACGGCAACGCGATCAGAAATGTGCTGCACGACAGAGAGGTCGTGAGCAATGAAGAGATAAGCCGTACCGAACTTGTCCTGGAGCTCCTTAAGAAGGTTCAGAACCTGGGCCTGAATGGATACGTCAAGCGCAGAGACGGGCTCATCGCAGATAATCAGCTTGGGCTTGAGCGCAAAGGCGCGGGCAATGCCGACACGCTGGCGCTGGCCGCCCGAGAACTCGTGCGGATAGCGGTTGATGTGCTCGGGGTTCAGTCCGACGACGTCGAGAAGCTCGCGGACACGCTCGATACGCTCTTCCTTGGTACCCACGCCGTGAATGGTCATGGGCTCGGAGACGATCTCGCCGATGGTCATACGAGGGTTCAGCGATGCATAAGGATCCTGGAAGATAAACTGCATCTCACGACGCATATCCTTGATCTCGTGCTTGCTCATCTCGGCAACATCTTTGCCCTGGAAGAACACCTTACCGGCAGTCGGCTTGGTCAGACGCATGATGGTGCGACCCGTGGTGGACTTACCGCAACCAGACTCGCCGACCAGGCCAAAGGTCTCGCCCGGATAAATCTCGAACGAAATGTCATTCACAGCAGAGACGACACGCTTGGAAAAACGCTTGGCGAACATGCCGGACTCTGCAGGGAACTCCTTAGAAAGATGCTCGACCTTCAGCAGCGGAGTGCGCTCGTTATTGTCTGTCATTTACGCCTCGCCTCCCTTCTTGGAATCCTTGCGCGTACGGGACGTCTCAGGAGCGTTCTTGAGGAACTCGGGGTCACCGGAGTAGTGGCACGCAGAGTAATGGCCAGACTCGGTAACAACGCGCTCGGGGCGCTGCTTGCGGCACTTGTCCGTCGCATAGGGGCAACGAGGAGAGAAGACGCAGCCCTCAGGCAAGTTCATGAGCGAAGGCGGGTTGCCGTGAATCGGCGTAAGAGGCTTCTTCTCCTCGATGGCCTGCTCCGGAATGGAACGAATAAGACCCCAGGTGTAGGGATGGCGGCTCTCGTAGAAGATTTCCTCAGCAGTACCGAACTCGACGGGACGGCCGGCGTACATAACCATGATCTTATCGGCCATATCGGCGACGACGCCCAAGTCATGGGTAATCATGATAATGGCGTTGCCGTTCTTCTGCTGCATCTCCTGCATGAGCTCGATAATCTGAGCCTGAATGGTAACGTCCAGAGCCGTCGTGGGCTCGTCGGCAATCAGGATATCGGGATCGCAGGCAAGAGCCATGGCAATCATGACACGCTGACGCATACCGCCGGAGAACTGGTGCGGATACTCGTTGACGCGCTTCTCGGGCTCGGGAATACCCACGAGGTCCAAGAGCTCGGTGGCGCGCTTGAGCGCCTCCTGCTTGGAGTAGCCACGATGCAGACGAAGGCCCTCGCCCACCTGCTTACCGATCTTATAGACCGGGTTAAGGGAGGTCATAGGATCCTGGAAGATCATCGCGATATCGTTACCGCGAATGTGCTGCATCTCTTCCTCGGTCATCTCAAGGATAGAACGACCGCGATAGCGAACGTCACCGCCCTCAATCTTTCCCGGAGGCATCGAGATAAGGCCCATGATGGTCATGGCGGTCACGGACTTACCCGAGCCGGACTCGCCGACGACGCCCAGGGTCTCGCCGCGATCGAGCGTGTAGGACACACCGTCGACAGCGCGAACCACGCCATCCTCGGTGTGGAAATACATCTTAAGGTCATCGACCTCGAGCAGATGCTGGCCCTCGGGAACCGGCTGGTCCTTCAGGTCCACATAGTTCTTGTTCTTCTTCATCCTTATGCGTCCTTCATCTTGACGTCGAGGGCGTCGCGCAGACCGTCACCCAGCAGGGTGAAGGCGAGCACCGTCGAGAGAATTGCCAGACCGGGCATGATCATCATCCAGGGAGCAGTCAGAAGATACTGCTGACCGTCCTGAATCATGGAGCCCCACGAAGGCGTAGGCGGAATAACGCCCATGCCGAGGAAGGACAGAGCGGACTCGGTCAAAATGGCACCACCAATGTTCATGGTCGCGTAGACCACGATGGAGGCGACGGAGTTCGGGAAGATGTGACGCACGACGATACGAGCATCGGATGCGCCCATCGCGCGCGCAGCGTCAACATAGTCGTTTTCCTTGACCGTCAGGATCGCGGATCGGAAGACGCGCGCAATCGAGGGCCAGCCGAGAATACCGATGGCGATAAAGACGTTCTGAAGACCACGGCCGATAACGGCGATCATGGCGACAACGAACAGCACGTACGGGAACGCCAGGAAGATATCCGCGAAGCGCATGATGATCGTATCCCAGATGCCGCCATAGAAACCGGCCAGGGCGCCCATGATCAGACCGATCACCGTGGAGATGGCGGTGGCCATAATACCGACGGAAAGCGAAACGCGCGCGCCGTAGATAACTCGGACGAGAATGTCGCGGCCAAGGGCGTCGGTACCAAACGGGTGCTCGGCACACGGAGCCAGCAGCGAAGTCTCGGCCATGGTCGTCGAGTCAGAAGCCGTCGGCGACCCGAGCCAGGGCTTAGCCCACAGGTCTGCGGTCAAGGCAACCAAAACGACGATGATAATCCAGCAGATACCGATAACGGCGAGCTTATTCTTGCGAAGACGCTTGAAAGCGTCGCCCCACAGCGTGCGGGACTTGGCGGGAGCAGATGCGGCCTTAGTGGCGGTAGCCTGCTCCTGAGACTGAGAATCAGTTTCCTGCATGAGACGTACCTCCCTTAGGCCTTATCCGACGGACCGCCGAGGCGGATACGCGGGTCGAGGAATGCATAGCTAATGTCGACGAGAAGGTTGATCACCATAACGACGACAACAATGAGCGTAACGCCGCCCATAACGATGGGCCAGTCGCGCATGCTAATGGCGCGGTAGACCTCAGAGCCGATACCGGGCCAGTTAAAGACCGTCTCGGTCAGGATGGCGCCCGAAAGCATGCCGCCGAAGTCGACACCAATATAGGTAACAACGGGGATGAGTGCATTCTTAAGCGCATGCTTGACGATGATCGCGCGATTGGAGAGACCCTTGGCCTTTGCCGTGCGGATGTAATCCTGATTCATGACGTCGAGTAGCTGCGAGCGCATGATGCGGGCAGCATAGGCGGTCGAAACCGAAGCCAGCGTAATGGTCGGAAGCACATAGTGCATCCAATCCTGATACTGAGAGCTGGAGCCGCCGGCACCCGAGATCGGCATGGAGAATGCGCCGCCGGTGGCATCCTTAAGGATGACGCCAAAGAACAGCTGCAGCAGCATACCGAGCCAGAATGCAGGAACGGCAACGAGGATCGACGTGGTCAGCGTTACCAAAATATCCCAGAAGGAATAGCGCTTTACCGCCGAAATGATACCCGCACCGATACCCATGATTGCCTCGAGCACAATGGCGCACGCGGCGAGTTTAACCGTATACGGATACTTCTGGGCAAAGATTTCCGCAACCGGCAGCTTGCGCTGATACGAATTGCCCAGATCGCCATGAAGCAGACCATTCATGTAATTCAAGTATTGGTCCACAAGCGACGTTGGAACGGGATCGCCGTTCTCGTCAAGGATCGCGTTGCCGTCCTCGTCCGCCTGGACCAGGTGATAGCGCACGCGAAGTTGAAGCTCTACCTCGGGGGACAGAGCCTTGTCTCCACCGATCAGCTTGATCGGGTCTCCCGGCACAATATTCTGGAGGGCGAACAGAATCAACGTAACGCCCAAAAATACCGGGATGAACTGAAGCACACGTTTAACGATGTACTTACCCATACCACTCCCCTATCTAGGGATTAACCTAAATGGGATGCCGATCGCCAGACCGGCATCCCAAAATTACCATCAGCCAGTTTACCCCAGGTTAGGGAGAACTGTATGTTTCCCATGAGGTCTACGTAAATACTTGACCCTCATGGAAGCTGCAAAACTCTTAGGCGAGCTCAGCGGTACCCAGATCGGCGTGCTTCTGCGGATCGACATAGAGGTACTTGACGCGATCGGAGCCGACGATGGTGTGCGTGTAGAACATCACCGGGATAACCGGGCAGTCAGCGGCGACCATAGCGTCAGCCTCCTGCATCTTGGCGATGCGCTCGTCGTCGTCAACCGTGGCACGGGCCTCATCGACCTTGGCATCGAACTCGGGGTTGTTGTAACCAGAGCGGTTGTCGCCACCGAGGGAGTCGGAGTGGAACAGCGGGTACAGGAAGTTGTCCATGATCGGGTAATCGGCGATCCAGCCCAGACGGCCGAACTGATAGTTGAAGTTCTGATACTGCTCGAGCAGGGCAGACCACTCGGGAGTATCGGAGACGGCGGTGACGCCCACCTTGGCGAGGTCGCCGATGATGGACTCCATGATCTCCTTGTGGCCACCGTCCTGGTTGTAGGACAGGGTCACATTGATGCCACGATCGCCGTTAGCGCCAGCGGGAGCGACCTTGTCGAGGTACTCGTTAGCCTTGTCGACGTCATAGGCGCAGAACTCCCATGCGCCCTCCTTGTAGCCGGCAATTCCCGGAGGAACGATGCCGTCAGCGGGGGTACGGGTGCCCTTGAAGATGGTCTTGCAGATGGCCTCACGGTTGATAGCCAGGGAGATGCCCCTGCGCAGGTCAGCGTTGTTGAACGGCTCGGCCGTGGTGTTGCACGTCAGATAGTACGTGGAAGGCTCGGAGCCGAGCAGCATGCGCTCGCCGTCACCCATGGTGTAGCCATCCTTGGACTCGCCGCGGTCCTTCTTGGCGGCGTCGATCTGAGCAACGGGAACGTCGCAGACATCGAGGTTGCCGGCCTGGAACTCCTTGTAAGCGGTCTCCACGTCCTTGATGACCTGGAAGTGGATGGCGTCGATCTTTGCCTTGTCGCCATAGTAATCGTCAAACTTCTTGAGGTTGATCTCCTGACCATCCTCCCACTTGCCGTCCATCATGAACGGGCCGTTACCGACCGGGGCAAGGTAGAAGCTCTTGACATCGGACTCGGCGCACTCGGGAACCGGGGACAGAGCCGGGTGAGAGGCGACGAACGGGAAGTCGGCGTAGGCGGAAGTCAGCTTGACGACGAGGGTCTCGTCATCCGGGCAGGTAACGCCGGACAGCTCGGTAGCGTTACCGGCAAGCAGATCATCATAGCCCTCGACCATGGAAAGGTGGTAGGAGACCTCGGAAGGACCATACTCGGTAGCGATGGCCGACTTGGTGTTGACCAGGCGCTCCCAACCGAGCTTGAAGGACTTGGAAGTAACGTCGTCACCGTTGTGGAACTTGGCCTTCTTGATCTTGAAGGTGAACTCGGTGGCGTCGTCGTTAGCCTCGAAGGACTCGCAAGCCAGCGGAACGATCTCGCCCTTCTCGTTATCGTACTCCGTCAGAGCGTCGAAGAGCTGGTACTCGACCTGAGTGCCCTGATCCTCCTGGACGTTGTAGGGGTCGATGCAGACCGGGTTGTTGATGTAGAAGTTCAGCGTCGAACCGGACTCAGAACCGGAAGCGTCGCCGCCCTTCTTGCCGCATGCGGCAAGAAAAGCCATGGAGCTCGCAGCGAGGGTGCCGCCAACAAAGGCGCGACGACCCATAACGGGCTGGTGGAACATAGAATCAGCCATGCCATCCTCCTTATGAGATAGGACAAAGTGAATTCGGCCGGGCAACGTCGAGACAGCCCGATCGAACCATTCAAACGCGGTCCGCCGTTATGGCTGGTTATGCAGTGCGGACCAACGTTTCGCAATACAGTAGCGCATTTTATGCACAATATGGCGCTAATTCCGGTTAACGGTCGAGAATTTCTTTAGTTAGGCGAAGTATGTGGGGATATTTTGACTCTATTACAAGTCTGTAAATCAAAACCACCCCTAAAAGGGGTGGTTTGCTCTTAGGGTATAACCCTTGGATTTCCGGCACGCGTCTAAAGGCGCCGGCCCTCACGGGGTTCGGGCCGCACTGCAGGTTGACCCGTGACGGGCCGGTCAAACCGGCGCTATTTGCGCCCCGGCCCCCTATCGAAGGGGTCCTCGTACTCCTTGACGCTCAGCCGGTCGAGCGCGATGTCGGCCTTCTCCTGCTCCCGGATGTACTTCGCGATCGTCGCCTCGTTCAGGCCGACGGTGGAAACGTAGTAGCCCTCGGCCCAGAACTTCCTGTTGCCGAACTTGTACTTCATGTTCGCGTGCCTGTCGAATACCATCAGCGAGCTTTTCCCCTTCAGATAGCCCATCACGCTGGACACGCTGTACTTCGGCGGTATCGCCAGCAGCATGTGGACGTGGTCGGGCATCAGGTGCCCCTCGATGATCTCTATCCCCTTGTACTGGCAGAGCTTCCTGAAGATCTCCCCAAGGTCGGACCTTATTTGGTTGTAGATGACTTTGCGCCTATACTTCGGCGTGAACACGACGTGGTACTTGCACATCCACTTCGTGTGCGACAGGCTGTAGGCCTTCTGGGCCATACGCCACCACCGCCCTCTCGACTCGGATTCCTTGCGGCCTGAACAATCGCAAGTGTCCGGCGAGGGGGCGGCTTTGTAAAGCCGGTTGTCCCCACCCGCATAGCGGGTGGTTTCTGATGCGGCGCGCTGCGCGCCCCGCACAGGCTAAAGCCTTTAACAAAAAGGGCCCCGCACATGCGGGACCCTTTACAAACGTATATACGCCGATGCTTAGTAGCCGACGATGCCCTGCGGGAAGAAGAACATGCACAGAACGACACACACAGCAAAAACGACGGCCATAATTACCGTCAGGCGATCGAGGTTCTGCTCCATGACGCCCGTGGCAGAGCTGGAGTTATACAGCGAGCTAGCGATCATATCCGAAACGCCGGTACCCTTACCGGAGTGCATCAGGACGAGAATCGTCAGCGCCACGGCAGAGATAGCCCAAACGACAAACAGAAGAATCTGGAACGGACCCATAGATAAGCTCCTTAATAGAACAATTTAAACTCCAGTACTGTACCACAACCTCCAACACTCCCCCATCCGCCATTTAGGGACGGGGTAGAAATGGCAGAAATACCAAAAAAGGGGTCGTCCGGTTGTGGACAACCCCCTTACTAGAAAACGGTATTTGTTTTCTATTAGGCCTCGGTGGCGAGCACGCGACCCGTCATCTCGGCGGAAGGCTCAAGACCAGCCATGGTGAGCATGGTCGGAGCGATATCGGAGAGACGGCCGTCCTCGATACCGGTGAGCTTGGCCTTATCATCAACGATGATGAACGGCACGCGGTTGGTAGTGTGAGCCGTGAACGGATGCTTGGAACCATCGGAAGCGACGTCAAACATGTGGTCGGCGTTACCGTGGTCGGCGGTGATCAGCGCAAAGCCGCCCTTGGCGAGAATCGCCGGGACAACCTTGGACAGAGCATCGTCAACAGCCTCGACGGCCTTAACGGCGGCGTCGAATACACCGGTGTGACCAACCATGTCGCAGTTCGCGAAGTTCACGATGTAGAAATCAGCGCGATCCTCGTTGATAGCGGCGACAAGCTTCTCGGTAACCTCGGGAGCGCTCATCTCGGGCTGCAGATCGTAGGTAGCGACCTTGGGGGAAGCGACGAGCACGCGCTCCTCGCCCTCCTTGGGCTCCTCGATGCCGCCGTTGAGGAAGAACGTCACGTGGGCGTACTTCTCGGTCTCGGCGGTGTGCAGCTGCTTCAGGCCATTGGCGGCGATAACGTCGGCCAGGACGTTCTCGGGGAACGTCTTGGGGAAGGCGACCTCGACGTCAAACGTCGGATCATACTCGGTCATCGTCACAAAGTGCGAGAGCTTAATCTGCTCGCGCTCAAAGCCGTCGAACTCCTTGTCCGTGAACACGCGAGTCATCTGACGAGCGCGGTCGGGACGGAAGTTGAAGAAGATGGCCGCGTCGTCCTCGTGAATGCCCTCGTTGTGGGCAGCGAAGGGCTCGACGAACTCGTCGCCGCGCGGATCCTTCTCGTAGTAGGCCTTGATACCGGCAACGGGGTCGGTATCGGCATCGGACGCGTTGACCATGACGTCGTAGGCACGCTGGATGCGCTCCCAGCGGTTGTCGCGGTCCATAGCCCAATAGCGGCCCGAAACGGTGGCAACGCGAGCGTCGCAACCGGTCTCCTCGGAGATCTTAGCCAGGAAGGCGCAGAACTCGCTCATGTAGCCGGCACCGGACTGCGGGTCGACGTCGCGGCCATCCATGAAGGCGTGGACGCGAACGGTCTTGACGCCATGCTGGGCAGCCATCTTGACCAGAGCCTCGACGTGGTTCATGTGAGAATGAACACCGCCAGGGCTCATAAGGCCCATGAGGTGCAGGGTCTTGCCTTCGGCCTTGACGTCGTCCATAGCCTTGACGAAGACCTCGTTCTTGGCGATGGAGCCGTCCTTGATGGCATTGTTGATGCGCGAAAGCTCCTGGAACACGATGCGACCGGCACCGATGTTGAGGTGACCCACCTCGGAGTTGCCCATCTGACCGTCGGGAAGGCCCACGTCCTCGCCCGAAGCACCGAGCGTGGTGTGAGGATACTTCTCGTACAGGCTATCAAGGAAGGGCGTCTTGGCAGCGGCGACGGCGTTCTCGCCATCAGCCGGAGCAAGGCCGCAGCCATCCATGATGATCAGGAGTGCAGGAAGATGACGCTGTGCCATATGTCCTACTCGCCTGCCTTGACGACCATAGAGGCGAAGTCGGCAGCCTTGAGCGAAGCGCCGCCCACGAGGGCGCCGTCAACGTCGGGCTTGGCGACGAGCTCGGCAATGTTGCCGGGCTTAGCGGAACCACCGTACAGGACGCGGATACCGTCGGCGAGCTCCTCGCCAAACATCTCCTTGAGGGTCTCACGGATAGCGCCGCAGACCTCCTGGGCGTCCTCAGCGGTAGCGGTCTTTCCGGTGCCGATGGCCCAGATGGGCTCGTAGGCGACGACGACCTGCTTGGGGCAGGTGATCTCAAGACCAGCAAGGCCAGCCTTGACCTGGTTCACGACGTGCTCGACATAGGTGCCAGCCTCGCGGACCTCGAGGGACTCGCCGCAGCAGAAGACGGGAACAAGACCGGCGGCAACGAGGGCCTTGGCCTTCTTGTTCTGATCCTCGTCGGTCTCGTGGAAGTAGTCGCGACGCTCGGAGTGACCGATGATGCAGTAGGTGCAGCCAGCGGACTTGAGCATGTCGCAAGAGGACTCACCGGTGAAGGCACCCTTGGCCTCCCAGTACACGTTCTGAGCACCGAGGGCGATGGGGGCAGCCTGAATACGGTCATGAACCGTGGTGATGTCAATGGTCGGAGGGCAGACGAGCACCTCGACGCCAGCCGGAACCTCGGGCAGAGCCTGAGCCAGCTCGTCGGCGAGCTTGGCGGCCTCGGCGACGTCGTTGTTCATCTTCCAGTTACCAGCGATAAGAAGGGTGCGATTAGGCATCGAGAAGCGCCTCCACTCCGGGCAGGGCCTTACCCTCGACGAGCTCCATGGAAGCGCCACCACCGGTGGAGATCCAGCTCATCTTGTCGGCCAGGTTGAACTTGTTGACAGCCGCGACAGAGTCACCACCGCCGATGATCGAGGTGCAGTCGGCCTCGGCGACGGCCTCGGCGATAGCCTGGGTGCCGTGAGCGAAGTTGTCGAACTCGAAGACGCCCATGGGGCCGTTCCAGAACACGGTCTTGGCGCCCTTGACGGCCTCGGCGTAGAGCTCCTCGGTCTTGGGGCCGATGTCCATGCCCTCACGATCGTCGGGGATAGCGTCGGAAGCGACAACCTCGGGGACAGCGTCCTCGCCAAAGTGATCGGCAACGCGGTTGTCGATGGGGAGCAGGATCTTGACGCCCTTCTCCTCGGCCTTCTTGAGCATCTCGCCGGCGCGCTCGACCCAGTCCTCTTCCTTGAGGGACTGACCGACGGTCAGACCCTGAGCCAGGAAGAAGGTGTAGGCCATGCCGCCACCGATGATCAGGGTATCAGCGGAGTCGATGAGGTGATCGAGAACGCCGATCTTGGAGGAAACCTTGGAACCGCCGACGATAGCGACGAAGGGGCGCTCGGGCTCGGCGAAGATGCCGGTCAGCGTGTCGACCTCCTTCTCGAGCAGGAAGCCGGCGACGGCAGGCAGGTAAGCGGCGGGGCCCACGACGGAACCCTGGGCGCGGTGAGCGGTGCCGAAGGCATCGAGAACGAAGACGTCACCATAGGAAGCGAGCTTCTTGGCGATCTCGGGATCGTTCTTCTTCTCACGCTTGTCAAAACGGACGTTCTCGAGAACGAGGACCTTGCCCGGCTCGACGGCGGCAACAGCCTCAGCAGCCTTCTCGCCGTAGGTGTCGGCGACAAAGGCAACATCGAGACCAGAGAGCTCAGCGAGCTTCTTGGCGACGGGCTCGAGGGACAGCTCGGGCTGGAAGCCGGTGCCATCGGGACGGCCGAGGTGGCTCATGAGGATGACGCGAGCGTTGTGCTCAACGAGGTAGTTGATGGTGGGCAGGGCAGCCTTGATGCGGGTGGTATCGCCAACGACGCCATCCTTGATAGGCACGTTGAAGTCAACGCGGACGAGAACACGCTTGCCGTCGACATCGATGTCGCGGACGGTCTTCTTGGTAAAGGCCATGTTTGCTTCTACCTTTCGTACGTGTCTGCCTCCCATTACGGCAGACGATTTCCTATAAAAAGGGCGCGACCCTAGGGTGTAAGCCCTATGAGGCCGCGCCCTTCTTTAGACGCTCAACGAGCTATTCGCTAAAAGCTAAATTAAGCAACGAACTTCTCGAAGTACTTGATGGTGCGGACCATCTGAGAGGTGTAAGAGTTCTCGTTGTCGTACCAAGAGGTGACCTGAACGAGGGTCTGGCCGTTGCCGAGGTCAGAGCACATGGTCTGAGTGGCGTCGAAGATGGAGCCGTGGGTCTCGCCGATGATGTCGGTGGAGACGATGTCGTCCTCGTTGTAACCGAAGGTCTCGGAGATGGTGGCAGCGTAGGCCTTCATAGCAGCGTTGACCTCGTCGACGGTGACCTTCTTGTCAACGACAGCGTAGAGGTTGGTGATGGAGCCGGTCGGCGTCGGGACGCGCTGGGCGGCACCGATGAGCTTGCCGTTGAGCTCGGGGAGAACCAGGCCGATAGCCTTGGCAGCACCGGTGGTGTTGGGGACAATGTTAACGGCGCAGGCGCGGCTACGACGCTTGTTGCCCTTGCGCTGCGGGCCGTCGAGCGGCATCTGGTCGCCAGTCCAGGCGTGAATGGTGGTCATGATGCCGGACACGATGGGAGCGAAGTCGTTCAGACCCTTGGCCATCGGGGCGAGGCAGTTGGTGGTGCAGGAAGCAGCGGAGATGATGTTGTCCTCAGCGGTCAGCGTCTCATGGTTGACGTTGTACACGATGGTGGGCAGATCGCTGCCGGCCGGAGCGGAGATGACGACCTTCTTGGCGCCAGCGTTGATGTGGGCCTGAGCCTTAGCCTTGCTGGTGTAGAAGCCGGTGCACTCGAGAACGACGTCGACGTCGAGGTCGCCCCAAGGCAGGTTGTTGGCGTCGGCCTCCTTGTAGATCTTGATCTCCTTGCCGTCAACGGTGATGGAATCCTCGCCAGCAACGACCTCGTGATCGCGAGCGTAGTTGCCCTGCGTGGAGTCGTACTTCAGCAGGTAAGCGAGCATATCGGGAGAGGTGAGGTCGTTGATAGCGACGATCTCGGAGCCCTCATGACCGAACATCTGACGGAAAGCCAGACGACCGATGCGACCGAAGCCGTTAATAGCAACCTTTACTGCCATTGTGTCTCCTTTCGTAAGGCCCCCGCAAGCTACAGCGCCCGCCGTTGAGGCCCACAAACTAACCACTCGCCTAATATACCTTTTTTTTGACTTGAATTTCACGAGAATGCTCGAAATTGAAAATCAAATTTACGTTAAAACGTTTTAAAGAATAAAATAGCAGCTAAATCCGTATATACGCCGATGCTTTAAACTACCTGTTTGCTTCAATGAGCTTTTCAAGCCTCAAAACTCGATGGTAGAGGGCTGACTTCGACAAGGGAGGGTCAGCCATCTCCCCCAAATCACGCAGCGACAGATCGGGATAGCGCTCGCGCAGGTCGCAAAAGACCGCCAAGGCATCCGGAAGCGCATCGCGAAGGCCACGCTGCTCGAGCTCATCGATAAGCGCAAGCTGATGTTGGGCAGCACCGGCGCTTCTGGTCTGGTTGGCGAGCTCGGCGTTCACGCGACGGTTCACATCGTTCTTAACCAACTTGACCGCGCGCGCCTCCTCAATCTCGGCAACGCTGCGCTTGGCACCAATCAGCTTTAATAAATGCTCGATTTCCTCGGCGCTCTTAATGTATACGGCATATGACCCCCGCCGTGCATTAACACGAGCATGGACCCCAATCTGCCCCAACAGGTCGCAAAGCCCCTTAGCATATTGCTCGCCCTGCACCGCGATCTCCAAATGAAAATCGCCGCGTGGATCGGCCACGAAGCCGCCCGCGATGAGCGCGCCGCGGATGTAGGCAAGCCTGCAGCAGGGACGGGCAACGATGTGTCGGGGAACACCAGCGACGAGCCCTCCCCTGCGGTCTAGAATGCCCAGCAGCACCAGAGCCTTGTCCAGGTCGGGTTGATCGGGCAGGGTAATGAGATAGTTACGGACCTTATGCAAGACCGATTTACGAACGGTGAATTCCGTTTTGAGCTTAAGGATGCGATGCGTCAGCGTGATCATCGTGCGCGCGACGGCTCCCGTCTCGGTCGCGACCGTCAAACGATACCGCCCGGAGCCGGCCAACGAAAGCGTACCGCTCACACGCGTCAGGGCGGCAAGCGTCGACAAATCGCAGTATTCACATTCGGGTTCGCAGCGCGCAAGCTCGTCGCGCACCTCAGCGGTAAACGACATGCAGGCCTATGCCTTCGTGTTGGCGCGCGACAGGTCGCGGTGGGAGATGCTCACGTGATACTGGGTGCCTTCCAGGTAACGGGCCGTGGCCTCGGCAATGGCGACGCTACGGTGCTGTCCGCCCGTGCAGCCGATGGCGATAGAAAGCTGCGGTTTACCCTCCGCGATATAGCCCGGCATCACCGTATCGAGCAGCTGTGTCCAAGCCTTCCAAAACTCCTGCGTCTTGGGATGGTCCAGAACAAAATCGGAGACCTTTTTATCGAGACCGGTCATCGTGCGCATCTCGGGATCGTAGAACGGATTGGGCAGGAAGCGGACGTCGATCATAATGTCCGCCTCGACGGGCATGCCGTGCTTAAAGCCAAACGAGAACACATGGACGTCCATGAGCTGTTGGTCGGACAGTTCGGAAAATGCCATACGTAGCTTGTTGCGCAGCGCAGAGGTGCGCAGACGGCTCGTGTCGATAATCATATCGGCTCGATCGCGCACGCCCTGCAGCTGAAGGCGCTCGCGCTGAATGGCATCGGCCGTAGTCTCCCCCGGCTTGGCAATGGGATGACGGCGGCGATTTTCGCTGTAGCGACGAATCAGCACCTCGTCAGAAGCCTCCAGGAACACGATGTCGCAGCTCATCTCGCGCTCTTCGAGCGCGGCGACCGCATCGAGCAACTCGTCAAACAGTCCCTGGCTACGCAAATCGCAGGTGACGGCGAGATGCCTGCCCACGCCCGTATTGATGCCGACGAGCTCGGCAAGCTGGGCGATGAGACGCGGAGGCAGGTTATCAATGCAAAAATAGCCCATGTCCTCGAACACGTGCATGGCCTGTGTGCGGCCCGATCCGGACATTCCGGTGATGATGACGATATCGGGGATGCGCTCCGAGCGCTCCGCCGCATCCATGGCATCTCCCTTTTGCATGTGCTGCCTCCCAAAAACAAGCGCGGGACCCAGCAACCCGGATCCCGCGCGGTCAATTGCCTATATTGAGTATACCGCCCCGAGCGGATACGAGGCCTGTCTTACGCCTCAAGCGCAGCCTTGAACCAACTCGTAATACTCGTGGGGTGCGTGATGGCGGTGCCGACGACAACGGCCCAGGCGCCAGCATCGATCGCAGCGCGAGCCTCCTCGGGCGTGTGCACGCGGCCCTCGCAGATGATGGGAAGACCGGGGAATTCCTCGGTCGCCTGACGCAGGAGTGGCAGGTCGGGGCCATCGGCCATGGTGCAGTCGATGGCGGCGACGCCGTGAGAAAGCGTGGTGGATACCAGGTCAAAGCCCATATCAACCGCACGGCGAATGTCCTCGATGGTGGCACAATCCGCCATCAGGAGCACACCCTCCTCGTGCAGCGGGCGGAAGGTATCCTCGACGGTCTTGCCATCGGGACGCGGACGATCAGTGGCGTCGATCGCCACGATATCGGCACCGGCAGCAACGCAGGCGCGAGCGTGACGCAGCGTCGGCGTGATGTAAACGCCCTCGTGTCCATCCTTCCACAGGCCGATGACGGGAACCTCACAGCGACCCTTAATGGCGGCAATGTCGGCAAGGCCCTGACAGCGAATGGCGGCGGCGCCGCCAAGCTCGCAAGCGCGAGACATTTGAGCCATGGTCTCGGGCGTACGAAGCGGCTCGCCCATATACGCCTGAACGCTCACGACGAGCTTGCCCTTCAGGGATTGAATCAAAGGATCGACGGTCATAAGGCTGCAACCTTTCTCAGAACAGCCTCCCGAGGCGTGTTGTCTCGGGAGGCTCCTACAGCAGATACGTTTACTTCAACGAGGCAAGAAGATGCTCAGCGGCACCGATGAGCGGAGCATCGCCCTCCAGAGAACCGATGAGGATCGGCGTGTCCTGAAGCGGATCGAGCGCCTGGCTGGCATAGCCCTCGTGCACCGAATCCTTCCACGTCTGCGAACGCCAATCGGGACCTTGGTGAATCACGCCGCCCGAAAGCACGATGACCTCAGGGTCCAGGATGTTAGCGAGCGAGCCCAAGCTGGCACCCAGCGCAAAGCCGGCATCATGGATGACCTCGGTCGCCTTTGCGTCGCCTGCACGGCACAGGTCGTTCACATCGCGACCGACCGAAGGACGGCTGGGGTCGACGCGGCCAAAGCGCTCATCGTACATACGACCAATGGAAGTGCCCGAAGCAACCGACTCCAGATGGCCGGAACGCCCGCAGGCGCAGGGAATGCCGGCGGCAGCCGAGCACTCGATGTGGCCCATATGGCCAGCAGCACCATGGAAGCCCTGCATCACGCGGCCGTTCTCGACATATGCGCCGCCGATACCCGTACCGATGCCAAGACACAAGACGGAGAACTTGCCCTTGCCGACACCCCAGTGGGCCTCGCCCAGAGCATGAGCCTGCACGTCGCCCACAACGGCAACGGGAAGACCAAGGTCCTCGCGCAGACGCGGCCCCAACTGAACGCCGGACCAGCCGGGCATGATCTCATTGGCATACGCAATGGCGCCCGTCTTGGGATCGACGACGCCTGCGGCGCCAATGCCGACACCAAGAACCTCGACATCGGGGTTCGCTTCGATGGCGGCCTTAATAGACGCCTCGATGCGCTGGAAAACTGCCTCGCCGCCTTCTTGGGCCTCGGTGGGAACCTCGGCTTCAAAGACCGGATGGGGCACGCTGCCATCAGCCGGGTACTCCATGATGGCAGTCGCAATTTTAGTTCCGCCGATATCGACAGAGCAGACGTACTTGTTCTCCATGTCGCTCTCCTTCGGAGATAAAAACAACTACAGGAAATGCGCCGTCAGGCTAGCCGTCACAGCGCAGTAAAGGTTTTCCAGGTGTCTGAGATCGCCGAGAAACCGTGTGGCCATTGACCTAATGGGTCATGGCCACACGGTTGAACGGCGAGGTCGGGTGCCTGGGGAAGCTTTACAGGAGACCGTTGTCCTGGAGGACCTTCCTAATCGCCTCGACGTTCTCGCCGGTCATGGCCTTCACCGGGCGCGGCATGGTCGGGCTGTCGAAGATACCCATGAGGTTCATAGCGGTCTTGAAGGCGCCGACGCCACCGGCATAGCCCTGGACGCCCGAGGTGACGTCCCAGATGTGCGAAATCTCATTGAGGCGATCCTGCTCGGCCTTGACGGTAGCCCAGTCGCCGGCCTGAGCGGCCTTCCACTGGCGCACGTAGCCCTCGGGCTCAACGTTGGCAAGGCCCGGGACAGAGCCGTCGGCGCCACCGAGGTAAGCGCCGTCGACAACGACCTCGTGACCGGTGAGGATGCTCATCGGATGGCCATTCTTCTCGTTCTCCTGAACGAGGTAGCGGAACGAGATGTCATCACCCGAGGAATCCTTGACGCCAGCAAGGACGCCCTCGGCGCCGAGCTTGGCAAGGAGCTTCCAGGGGAGCTTGGTGTGAACGCACACGGGAATGTCATAGGCAAAGATGGGCAGATCGAGCTCCTCGTGCAGAATGCGGAAGTGCTCCTCGACCTCGGTCATGCCCTGCAGGGCATAGAACGGGCAGGTGGCGACGAGGGCATCGGCACCCAGCTCCTGAGCGACCTTACCGTGCTCAATCATGCGCTCGGTCTCGGTATCGATGATGCCGACCAGAACAGGCACGCGGTGATCGACGATGCGCACGGCCTCGGCGATAATCTGGCGACGGCGCTCGTCGGTGGAGAAGACGACCTCGCCCGAGGATCCCAGGAAGAACAGGCCATCGACGCCGGCATCGATCATGCGGTTGATGCTGCGCTCAAAGGAGACAACATCGAGCTGGTGATCTTCGGTATCGGGAACAACGACGGGAGGGATAACGCCGGTGAATTTCTGAGTTGCCACAAGAATCTCCTTAGTTGTCTGGCGGGCGGCCCTATGCCACCCACTCTTCTTGGCAGTGTCCAGGCCGTCTAGGCCAAAGAACACGGGTAGAACGTTTGGTTAAAAAAGTCGATGACTTCGTTTTCGAACGCATTGATGCGCTCATGAGCGTATTTGGCATAGATGATATGCCTCCGGTCACACTCAAGACCGTTGAATACGGCAAACTGGCCCTTGGGATCGCTCACGGCATCCATGAGCGATGTGCCCATGAGCACCGATCCACGCACCCGAGACGACAACGCCTCGAGGCCACCGGGAATTGGATTGGCAACCGCCGTGCAGGCGAGGCCCCGCTCGTCCAGAGCAGAAACCGCCAGCGCGACTCCGCCGCCAAGGCCCTCGCCCCATGCAAAGATGCGGTCGGGGTCCACGCCATCAAGATTGCGCGCCACCTTCGCCATCGCGCAACCCCAACGGACGCGCTTGACAAAAGCAGGAGAGGCAATCCCCTGCTGCAGCTCGCTGGATCCAATCGCCTCATCGTCCAGCGCAAGCACGGCATATCCCATGGCGGCAAACCTCGTCATGTGATGCCATCCACGCACGGGTCGGTCGATGTCGTGAAACATCAGACAGAGCGGCACAAGCTCGGATGCCCGGGCGTGACCTAAGGGCTCAATCAAACGGCCGTGTACGACATACCCGCCGAGTTCAAAGGAAACCTCGGAGTAACGCGCGCACGGATTGACGAAATCAATCGCCGTAACAGTCAGGCCGCAAACCTCAAAGTCCGAGGCGGCTGTCTCTAATTTGGAAACATCCGCAGAAGCATCGCCGCGCCAACCCCGGAAATCAGAGAGCCTTGACGAAACCGTTCCAGGCATCCCCGCGAGCCTGGGGACAATCAGCTCGTCGACATTGCTCTCGCACTTAGACATGAGCCTCCCCTCCCTCGCAGAAAAACGGAATGATCATGTCGTCAAAGTCCTGAATCTCCTCGTGGCCAAAGCCCTCAAAGAACTCGTGTCGCTTCTCACAGGCCAGGTTGTTGTAGACCGCAAACTGCGTCGCCGGCGGGCAGACGATATCGGCTGTGCCCGCGCCAAACAGCACGGGGCATTTGACCATGGGGGCAAAGTTCTTTGAATCGAAGTACGCCAGTTTGGCATAGGCCTCTTCAATACGAGTCGAGTCCTCGTCAAACCAACGCGACCAATAACGCAGGCCCTCATAAGCGATATCGTCGGCATCCAGATCCCAAACAAGGCGGAAATCCGACAGGAAGGGATAGAGGATGGCGGCACGATTGATAAGCTCGCTATTAAGCGCGCAGGTCGCAATGCCCAAACCGCCGCCCTGTGATGCGCCGTTCACAAATACGCGGGAAAAATCGATGCCCTCGAGCTCGCGAACAATACGGCACAGAATGCGGATATCCTGGTGCAAGCGGACATAGTAGAGGTTGGCCGGGTCGCCATCGATACCGGCGACGATATGGCCCGCGACCGTTGTGCCTTCAAATCCACCAATATCCTCGGAGGGGCCACCCTGGCCGGGGCAGTCGAGGGCAATGAGCGCCATGCCCATGCCCGCAAACGACGCCTGCTCGAACCAGCTGCGGCTTGCACCCGGATAGCCGTGGAACTGTAACACCAGCGGCACGGGCTCGTCCGAAACCGGCTTGAGATACTTGGCATGCAGGCGGGCGCCGCACATGCCGGTATACCAGAGGTCAAAAAACTGGCAGGTCGCAGTATCGGCAATCGATGCCGCCTCGACCGCATAGTCGATCTTGACGGCGTCAGCCTCGGCCATGCGGTCGTTCCAAAAGAGATCGAAATCGGATGGACGGGGCATGGCGCCCCGATAACCACCAAATTGCTGTTGTAGCTCCTGAGCGCTTGGCATGGCCCGTGAACCCAACCTTTCGAAATCGCAACGGAGGTGCGCCCGGCAAGGGAACCGGGCGCACGGGAGGGAAAGCGAACCTACTCGCCGAGCTTGGGATGAAGCAGCGACGGCGCAGCGCCGAGCAGCATCTTGGTGTAGGGGTCCTGAGGGTGCTGGAAGACCTGCTTGGCCTCGCCCTGCTCGACGATCTTGCCGCCATTCATAACGATGATGTCGTCAGAGATATAGCGGACCGTCTGGATGTCATGGCTGATGAACACCATGGCCAGGCCGAGCTCCTTCTTAAGGTCGGTCAGCAGGTTCAGAATCTGCGCGCGGACCGAAACGTCCAGAGCCGAGGTGGGCTCGTCGGCGATGATGGCATCGGGGTTCAGCGACAGAGCACGGGCAATTGCGACGCGCTGGCGCTGGCCGCCCGAAAGCTGGCCGGGAAGAACCTCGGCGGCGGAGCTGGGCAGACCGGTGAGCTCCAAGAGCTCCTTGACGCGCTTCTCCTGCTCGGCCTCGGTACCCAGGTTGTGGACGCGCATGGGGTCGAGCAGCTGCTCGCGAACGACCATGCGGGGGTTGAGCGCCGTGGCCGGGTTCTGGAACACGACCGAGATGACACGGCCCATGTGGCGACGGTCCTCGGCGGTACGCTTGGTTACGTCCTTGCCCTTAAAGTAGACCTTGCCGCTCGTGGGGGCCTGCAGGCCGCACATGACGTTGGCGGTGGTGGACTTACCGCAACCGGACTCGCCGACGATGCCGATCGTCTGACCGGGCATGAGCTTAATCGTTACACCCTGGACGGCGTGAACCAGGTTAGGGTGCAGAATCGAGCCGGTACGGGTCCTAAAGGTGACGTGGACGTCATCAAGGAAGATGATCGGCTCGACGCCGTTGACTGCGGTCTCGCTCATCTACATCACCTCCGCGTGAGGGGTCAAACCATTTGCCTTGAGCACCTCGTCGGGGAGCTCGGAATAGAAGTGCTCGGTGCCGGGCACGCGCTTGAAGACCGGACGGGTGTCCAGGCCAATGCGCGGATGGCTCGAGCGGGGCGCGAAGCGATCGCCCTTGGGGAAATCGCGCGGGCTCGGAACGGCGCCGGGCACCTGGTGCAGACGACCCGAACCGCTCTCGATGGACAGAACGGAGCCCAGAAGACCGCGGGTGTACTCGTGGATCGGGTTAGTGAGCAGCTCCTTGGTGGGCGCCTGCTCGATAACCTGACCGGCGTACATAACCGTGATGTTATGGGCGACCTCGGCGACCAGCGCCAGGTCATGCGAGACGAAGATCATGGCAAAGCCGAGCTTGGCCTGAAGGTCGTTGAGCAGCTTGATGACCTGCTTCTGGACGGTAACGTCCAGAGCGGTCGTGGGCTCGTCGCAGATGACCAGCTTGGGGTCGCGGGTAAGGGCCATAGCGATCAGAACACGCTGACGCTGGCCACCGGAAAGCTCATGCGGGTAGCTCTCGAGCGTACGCTTGGGGTCGAGGCCCACGAGCTCCAGGAGTTCCTCGGCGCTGCGGGTGCCGCCGCGCTTGGTGAGCTGCTTCATCTGGGCAGAGATGAGCATGGAGGGGTTGAGCGAGGACAGGGCGTCCTGATAGACCATAGCGATATCGGTACCGCGCAGGCCGAACCACTCCTTCTTGCTCATCTTGAGCAGGTCGCGGCCCTCCCAGAGGACCTCGCCGGAAAGGTGCTCGTCATCGTCGGTCAGGCCCATGATGGCCAGCGTGGTGATGGACTTACCGCAACCGGACTCGCCCACCAGGCCCATGGTCTGACCAGGACGGACGTCAAAGTTGACATGGTCGACGACGTTGATATCACCGTGATGCTCAAACTGAATGCAGAAATCGCGGACCGAAAGGATCGGCTCAACAGACTCGTCGGGCACATGGCGATCGTCACGCTTGAGCTCGACATCGCGCAGGGCGCCAAGGCGAGCGGAGAGGGACTGGGCCTGCTCCTTGTAGGCGCGAACGGGGTCGGAGACCAGCAGGTCGGCCTCGCGACGCTTGGAGGAATCGGTCGGATCCAGGGCGGCGGAGGGAGCAGCGGCCATGGCGTCGGTAATGCCCTCGGAGAGGATGTTGAGCGCCAGGCAGGTGATCATGATGGCCAGGCCCGGGAACAGCGCCTGCCACCAACGGCCGGCGAGCACGCCGCCGCGGGCGTCGGCGAGGATGTTGCCCCAGGTAGCGGTGGGCTCCTGGATACCAGCGCCGATGAAGGTCAGCGAGGCCTCGAAGATGATGGCGTCGGCGACCAGGGTAACGGTGAAGACCATGATCGGGGCGATGCAGTTACGCAGAACATGCTTGATCAAAATCCACGGAGCCTTGGCGCCGGAAACGATGACCGCGCGGACATAGTCCTCGCCGTACTCGGACACGATGTTGGCGCGCACGATACGGGCAATCTGCGGAGTGTACATAAAGCCGATGGCGAAGATGATCGACGGCACGGAGTTGCCCAGGATGGAGACGAAGACGGCCGCGAGGGCGATGCCCGGGATGGACATGATGATGTCCAGGATACGCATGATCGTCTCGGAAACGGCCTTGCGCGAAACCGCCGCAAGGGCGCCCACGACCGAGCCGCAGACCAGAGCCATGGCAGTGGCGCCAAAGCCGATAATCAGCGAGTAACGACCACCGTAGAGCATGCGCGACAGAATGTCGCGACCCTTATCGTCGGTACCGAAGATAAATCCGTTGCCGGGAGCCTGGCGAGCCGTAAAAATCTCGACCGGGCTATAGGGGGCAAGAAGGGGCGCCAGAATCGCAGTCAGGGCGACCAGCACCAACACGACGGCGGCAATCTTAGAAGACAGCGTCATCTTCTTCCAGCCACCGAGCTTGAGCCCCTTGGAGGCAGCCTTCTCGAGCTGCTCGGTTTGCTTCTCTCGAATCTTTACCATAATCTACACCGTCCTGATGCGCGGGTTGATGAGCAGGTAGAGCATGTCAACCACGATGTTGATGATGATGAAGGCAAGAGCAACGACGATAACGACGCCCTGAACCAGGTTCGCCTCGTTGCCCTGAACGCCCTGCAGAATCGCGGTGCCCATGCCGGGGAGGTTGAAGATAACCTCGATGACGACGGCGCCGCCCATGAGGTAACCGATCTTAAGACCGAGGGTGGTGACCGGGGTGATCAGCGCATTGCGAAGAACGTTGATGCCGACGACGACCTTCTCGGGAACGCCGGCGCCGCGAGCCATACGGACATAATCCTTATCGAGCTCCTCGACCATGGCGGTACGCACGATACGAGTCATCTGGCCCGTCAGCGGAAATGCCAAGGCGATAGCGGGCATGATCATACGTCCCAGATAGCCAGCCGGATTCGTGGTGAAGTGAGGCAGAGCACCCGATGCCGGAAGCACCTTAAGGTAGGAAGAGAACAGCAGGATCAACAGAACGGCAAGCCAGAACGACGGGGTTGCCAAGCCGGCGATGGAAAAGACGCGGATCACTTGGTCCGGCCATTTGTCGCGATACAGTGCCGCGATGACGCCGAGTAAAAACGAAACGACCGCACCGATGGCAAGGCCGATGAAGGTCAGCTGCATCGTGACGGGCAGGGCCGTGGAGATGCGCTTGGCAACGGAGTTGCGAGCAGCACCATAGGTGCCCATGTCGCCATGGATCAAATCGCCCATATAGCGCACGTAGCGCACAGGCCAGGGGTCGTCCAGACCATACTTCTCATGGTACTCGGCAACCGCCTCGGGCGAGGCACCGTCACCCAACGCCGTGTAGGCGGGGTCGGTCTTGGAGAACGACATAAGGAAGAACACCAGGACGGTGACGCCCAATGCCATGATCGGCAGCGCCACAAGACGCCTTCCAATCAAACGTAGCAAGTTGTTCACGTTCTCTCCCCTTTCTTTTGTCGGTAGGACCAACTGGTATATGAGTACGGATACTCATTACAAGACCCGAGCGACATCGAGGTCGCCCGGGTCTTTGTTTCAACTATGAGGATACGGTCCCAACGACCGACATCCTGCATACAGACTCAAGCGAGTCTTACGCCTTGACGGTCGCAACGCCCCTGAAGGACATGCTCGTCGTGCCGATGCCCTTGAAGCCATCGAGGGCCTCGCCGTTGGGCGCAGTGGACGGATCGTCCCAGGAAGCGGAGACGGTCTTGACGTGGACAACGGGGTACAGAACGGCGTTGTCGGCAATGATGTCGAAGCACTCGTTCCACTTCTTCTGCTGCTCATCGCCCTCAGCGGCAAGAGCCTCGTCCATGAGACCGTGGAGCTTCTGCCACTCAGCGGACTCCTTCCACGGGCAACGGGTCTGCATCCAGACGTTGTCGCCGTACCACCAGTTGAGCAGCAGGTCGGGGTCGGCGCCGAAGCAGGAAGGATCGCCAGGGGCAAGGAGGATATCGTAGGCCTCGCCGCCGTCGATGGCAGCGTAGGTGGCCGGCGAGGTATCGGTCTGGATGGTCACATCGAAGCCGAGAGCGTCGAGGTCATTCTTGACCTGGGCGGCCATGCCCTTAATCTGCTCGTTGTCGGTGGTGCGCAGGGTAATGGCACCCGGGGTGATGCCAGACTCCTCGATGAGCTTCTTAGCCTTCTTGGCGTCGGTCTTGTACACCGTGGAAGCCTCATGATAGTTGGTGAAGCTCTTGGGCAGGTAGCAGCTGGCAGCGGTGGCAAGGCCGGCGAAGGTGTTGCTGACCATCTTCTCGGTGTCGAGCGCATACATGACAGCCTGACGGACCTTGACGTTGTTCCAAGGCTCCTTGGCGACGTTGAACATGATGAAGCGGGTGCCGAAACCCTGAACGTTATCGATCTTGCAGCCGGCGCTCTCGAGCTGGTCGACGGCGTCAGCGGTAACAAGCTCCATAACGAGCGTGGAGCCCTCCTGCTGAGCGGTAACGCGAGCGGTGGGGTCGGTCAGGATGCTGTACTGGATCTTCTTATCCTCGGCAGCATACTCACCGTTGTACTCGGGGTTGGGAACCAGGGTGATCTCGGTATCGGAGATAGAGTCGTACATCCAGGGGCCGGATCCGATCGGCTGCTTGGCGCGATCCTCCTCGGTCTGGGTGGCCGGGGTAACGCGGACGATGGCCAGACGATCCTTGAGCAGGGAGAAGTTGGGGACCTTGGTCTTGACCGTCACGGTGCTGGCGTCCTTGGCCTCGATGGACTCGAAGGGCTGGAAGAACGGAGCATAGGTAGCGGAAGCGGCGCAAGCGGTGTAGGAGGCAACGACATCGTCAGCGGTGACCTCGGTGCCATCGGAAAACTTGGCGCCCTTGCGGATGGTGACCTCGAAAGTGGTGTCGTCCACAGACTTGGGATCGTCGGTGGCGAGCTCGTTGAAGGTGCTGTAGTCGTGGTAATCGATGCCGTAGAGGCCCTCGACGACGTGCCAGTTAGCACCCAGGCCCACAGCGGAGCCGGTGCTGGCGGGATCGAAGCTGGACGGAGCGTAAGCGGAACCAGCGGTGATCACGCCGCCGCCACGGTTGGCGGAATCGGTGGAACCGGAAGCGGAACCCTCGTCGCTAGAGCTGCCACCGCAGCCGGTGAGACCAAGCCCTGCGACAGCAGCGACGCTGCCGGTGAGGCCGAGGAACGAACGCCTGGACATACCCTTGTTGATGATGGCCATGTCTTCTCCTATCAATAGAGAATCTTACCCGGGAGCGCCTAGACGTGCCCCCGCGCAACTTGCGGACGATATATACCTTACCTACCGACGAACCCAACTGAGGTGCCGCGCTCGGCGACCGATACATACATACGCTTGAACGGTATTTACTACCGTTCACCGAATTCATTGACAAACGATTCGCCAGACAGTATGTATCGACGAGGTGAGATATCAGTCTTCGTCAACCCGCTGGATAGCAGGGTTGTTCACCATGGCTAGTCAAACGTTTTAGCGTTAATTAAACCCGAAATCGGCTGGTAATCGCCGTGAAATAAATGATTGAAAATCACGCAATCATGTATATCAGTTGTTTAGAGGCGTGTTTAGTTTTCGGATTGCTTTGCCGCCGCCTCGGCGCGCTCGGCATTCCATGCAACGAGCGCCTCGTGAACCGCTTTGGCGACATCGGCAGGAACGCCTCGAACTTCCGCGATCTCTTGCTCGCTCGCCGCGCGCAAACGCTTCATCGAGCCAAAATGGCGCATAAGGGCACGTTTTCTGGTGGGTCCCACGCCTGGAACGTCATCGAGTACAGAAACCGTCATGGCTTTATCGCGCAATTCGCGATGGAACGTGATGGCAAAACGGTGCGATTCATCGCGCACCTGTTTAATTAGATAGAGCGACGCGGACCCGGTCGGCAGCACGACTGGAGTCTCGTCCCAAGGCACGAAAACCTCCTCATCGGCCTTTGCCAAGCCACAAACTGGTATATCGAGCCCAAGAGCCTCAAGTTGCTTGATCGCAGCGGTCAATTGCGGCTTACCGCCATCGACAACGAGCAAATCGGGGCGCGAGCCAAAGCGCTCGTCGGCCATACGCTCGGGAGCATAACGTCGTCCCAAAACCTCGGACATCGACACGAAGTCGTTTGCCTCGTCCAATTCGGCCTGAATTTTAAAACGACGATACTGGCCCTTGTCGGCGCGCCCGTTGGTAAACACCACCATCGAGGCGACCGTAAAGGTGCCATGCAGTGTAGAGATATCGAAGCACTCGATACGCAACGGCGGCGATGGCAGCGCCAACGCACTTTCGAGCTCCAGGAGCGCTTGATTGGTGCGGTCGTCAGCGTACCCCGTTCGCATCATGTAGCGCATGAGAGCATGGCGCGCATTTTTGGATGCCATATCGAGCAGACGGTGCTTTTCGCCACGCTGCGGCCTATGGAGATGGCAGGAACGCTCACGCTTGCCCGCAAGCCACTCCCCCAGCGCCTCCGCATCCTCAAGCTCGACGGAAAGGTTGACCTCAGCTGGAATATCAGCCGTCTCGTCGTAATAGCGCTTAAGAAAGCCCGACTGGAGCTCTTCCTCGTCAGCATCAAGACCCTTGTCGAGAATGAACTCGCAGGTGCGAACTGTTCGGCCCTCGCGAACGACGAAGACGCAAGCGGCGGAGATGGTCTCCTCGCGATAGAAACCGATGACATCTATATCGACACTGGAGGGAAAAACGACTTGCTGACGATCGTCCAGACCCCTGATGACCTCCAAACGACGTTTGACGCGTGCCGCGCGCTCAAAGTCGAGCGCCTCAGCGGCATCCGTCATCTCGGAGGTCAGCTCATCGACGACATCCTTGCGATGGCCCGACAAAAAGCGCTCGACACGCTTGACGTTCTTGGCATAGTCTGCCGGGGAAATCGCGCCGACACACGCACCCGGGCCGCGCCCGACATGGTAGTCAAAGCAGGGGCGCCCGTTTTGCGCGCAAATCATATTGACGATGTCTTCCTCGCCCTTGTGGGACTCGACGATACGGCGACAACGACGCCACTCCGCACAGGATGCGGAGCAGATGGGGATAACCTTGCGCAGCGTATCTATCGTCTCACGTGCCGCGCGGCTATCGGTATAAGGTCCAAAATAGCGCGTTCCCGGCTTATGACGCTCACGCGTGTATTTGATAGCGGGATACAGGTCGCCCTTTGTAATGGCGATAAAGGGGTAGCTCTTGTCATCCTTGAGGTCGACGTTAAAGTACGGATGGTACTGACCAATCAAATTGCGCTCGAGCACCAACGCCTCGTGCTCGGTCTCCACCACGATATAGTCAAAGCTCGCCACCAGCTGCATCATAAGCGGGATCTTCTGGCGCTCGTCCTGCAGCGTCACGTACTGACGCATACGAGCGCGCAGGTTTTTCGCCTTGCCCACGTAGATGACATCGCCCTTGGCGTCTTTCCAAAGGTAGCAGCCGGGCTGCGTGGGAACGCGCGAAACCTGCTCGGCAAGCGTTGGAATGTTGTCGTGACCGGCCACGCGCACCTACTTGCGACGAAGCAGCGCCGAGACCTCGGGCATCTTAAGGATGACGGCAAGGCCAAAGGTAACAGCAAGCGAGACGACACCCGCAACGCAAACGTAGCCAAGAGTAATCAGAATCGAGCCGCCAAGTGCCCCGACAAAGCGTTCAAGCGCCCACATGACGCCGGCGCCTGCGGCAGCACCCAGGCCACCGAGCAAAAGGCCAAAGAAACCGCCATGCAGGATGGATTTAACCTGAAGACCACGCAGGCGGCGACGCAGCCACCACAGCGAACAGCCGACCAAGATCACGTAGTCGACGACATACGAAAGCGCGATTGCCGGCATACCGAAGCCCAGCACAACGCCAAACAGCAGAACCGAGCCGGCCTGGCCGATGGCGGAATACAGGCAATAGCGGCTATAGGGCTTCATGTCGAGCAAGGCAGAGAAGCTCTTCTGCATCAGCACGACCACGCCGTAGAGCGGCAGCGAGAACGCCAGGTAGACAAGGAACTCGGACACCAGCGCCACACCGGACTCATCGAACTTGCCAGCGCAGTAGATCATGTTGAGCGGACGCGCGAAGACAATCAGGTACAGCGCGAACGGAACCAGGAAGAACAGCATCTGGGCGACGCCACGCGAAATGCCCGTGCGAACGCTGTCGTAATCCTTCTCCTGTGCGTCGTGAGAGAGCTCGGTATAGAGCGCCGTCGAAAGCGAGGCGGCAATCAGCGCGTAGGGCAGCGTGTACCACAGGCGCGCATAGGCGATGACGGAAGGACCGGTCTCGGGCTGGACCACCAGCGCGGCAGCGTTCGTGATAGAAGTCGAGACAAACATGCACACCGTAGCGAGCAGCGTCGGGATACCGAGCGCAATCGTCTGGCGCAGTGCGGGGTCCTTAAAGTCGATATGGATATGGGGATGCACGCCGTGCTTGCCAAGCGCGGGGATCTGACAAGCCATCTGAACAAAGACACCGAGGGTCGTACCGGCCGCAATCAAGATGATGCCGGCACGTTCGCCAAACTGTGCGGACACGGGCGCAAAGCCCATAAAGCTCGCAATGACGATCACATTGTTGAGGACCGGGGCAAACGTCGACCAGAAGTAGTCGCGGTGTGCGTTGAGAACGCCCGAGAACACCGAGCCCAAACCATAAAACAGAATCTGGATGGCGAAGAAACGGAACATGAACGCAGCGGTATCCATGCTGCCGCCGTCACCCGAAAGGAACGATTGCGTCCAAATAAAGCCCGGAGCGAACACGGTCCCCAGCAACGAAATGCCACCCAGCACCAATAGCAGAATACCGAGCAGGTTGCCCACGTACTCGTTCGAGGCCTCGCGACCCTGCTCACGCCTCACGCCCATGTACACGGGCAAAAACGCCGTCACGAGCATGCCGCCCATCACGAGTTCGTAGAGCATATTGGGCAGGTTGTTGGCGACCTGATAGGAAGACGAGAGCAGCGACATGCCGATAGCGGCGGCCATTGCCCATGTGCGGATAAAGCCGGTGACGCGAGACACGATGGTCAGGATGGTCATAAGCCCGGCGGAACGACCAACCGTGGAGTAGTCCGACGAGCCCATATCATCAGTGCCATCTCGCGACGAAGAAGCTTCGGATGAGGGTGTCTGAGGCGCAGATTCTTTTGCAAAATGAGCTCCGCACTTCAATTCTTCCTGCGGCATCGCTCAGTCCTCTCTCGTAATCGGGGCGACCGTCGCCCCGCAAAATGCAATTAAATCATCGGGTGCAAGCTCAAGCTGATAACCACGCTTGCCTCCCGAAATAAAAATGGTATCCCAAAGGACACATGTCTCATCAATGAGCGTCCGGTAGCGTTTTTTCATACCGACCGGACTGCAGCCGCCGCGAACGTAGCCAGTCGCCGCAAGCAAATCCTTCACATGCATCATGGCCAAGGACTTCTCCCCCGCGGCACGCGCGGCGGACTTTAGATCGAGCTCGTCGGCAACGGGGATGCAGCACACGACATGGTCGTTGGACGGCGTCACGCAGACCAAGGTCTTAAATCCTTGTCCGGGCTCCTCGCCAAGCTGCTCCGAAATCGCGACCCCCAGGCCCGCCGACTCATCACCATCGTCTTCGTACGTATGTAGAACATAGGAAATGCCGGCGCTTTCCAGCTCGCGCATCGCATTGGTTTTTGGCGTCTTTACAGCCTTTGCCATGGCATATCCTTTCCCTCGCATTCGGACGCAAGGATTAAGTATATGTCCAATTCGGCTGCATACGTCACTTCGACACAGCAAGCGCCATCGAATCACAAGGAGTCGATGGCGCCCATAAACTGAATCGCCTATTTATTGAGCATCAAGTTGAGCCTGACGCTCCCGGTCACGCCTGAGCAACGGCGCCAAAAACTTGCCCGTATAACTCTGCGGACAGTCCGCAACCTGCTCCGGTGTGCCCGAAACCACGACGGTTCCGCCGCCGTTACCGCCCTCGGGGCCCATATCGATCAGGCGGTCGGCAACCTTGATGACATCAAGGTTGTGTTCAATCACCAGCACCGTGTTGCCCGCATCGACCAAGCGCTGCAGCACATCGAGCAGCTGGCGGACGTCCTCAAAATGAAGGCCGGTCGTCGGCTCATCCAAAATATAGAACGTCTTGCCCGTCTGGCGTCGATGAAGCTCCTTGGCGAGCTTCACACGCTGCGCCTCGCCGCCCGAGAGCGTCGTGGCGGGCTGGCCCAGGCTCACGTAGCCCAAGCCTACATCGTACAGCGTCTGGAGCTTGCGCTTAATCTGCGGGATATTCCCAAAGAAGGCCAGCGCCTCGGTGACGCTCATGTCGAGCACGTCCGAGATGGTCTTGCCACGGTAGGTGACCTCGAGTGTCTCGCGGTTGTAGCGTTTACCGCCGCAAACTTCGCAGGGAACGTAGATATCGGGAAGGAAGTGCATCTCGATCTTGATCTGTCCGTCGCCCTTGCACGCCTCACAGCGCCCGCCACTCACGTTGAAGGAGAAACGTCCCGGCGAGTAGCCGCGTGCCTTCGACTCCGGTGTGCTCGCAAACAGCGCGCGCAGATCATCCCACAGGCCAATGTACGTAGCGGGATTGGAACGCGGTGTACGGCCGATCGGCGACTGGTCAATGTCGATCACCTTATCGATGCACTCGATACCCTCGAGCTTTTTGTACGGGCCCACAGGGCGCGTCGAACGGTGAATGGCATTCGTAAGGGCAGGCGCAATGGTGTCGGTAACCAGGGAGCTCTTGCCCGATCCCGACACGCCGGTAACAACCGTAAGCGTACCAAACTCGATCTTGGCGGTAACGTTTTTGAGGTTGTTGGCGCGGGCGCCCGTGATCTTAAGGCAGCCGCGACCGGGCTTGCGGCGTTCATCGGGAACCCGAATCATTCGCTTGCCGGTCAGGTAGGCACCCGTCATCGAATCGGGGCACGCCATGATATCGGCAGGCGTTCCCGCGGCGACCACGTGTCCGCCGTTCACGCCCGCACCGGGGCCCATGTCGATCACATAGTCGGCAGCACGAATCGTATCCTCATCATGCTCGACGACGATGACGGTATTGCCGATATCGCGTAGGCGCTCAAGCGTCTTGATCAGGCGCTCGTTATCGCGCTGATGGAGGCCGATCGATGGCTCGTCCAAAATGTACAGGACACCCATGAGGCCGGCGCCGATCTGCGTTGCCAGGCGAATGCGCTGGGCCTCGCCTCCGGAAAGCGTCGCCGAGGCACGGTCGAGGGTCAGATAGTCGAGTCCAACATCGACCAGAAAGCGCAGGCGCTCCAGAATTTCCTTAACGATGCGCCCGCCGATAAATTGTTGGCGCTCGGTAAGCTCCAAGCCCTCAAAAAACTCGAGCGACTCGCGGCACGATAGGCAGCAGACCTCGTAAATGGACTTACCGCCTACGGTAACGGCGAGCATCTCGGGGCGCAGACGAGCACCATGGCAACTCGAGCACGGCTCCTCGCGGATGTACTTCTCCAAGCGCGCCTTGGTGTTCTCATTCGTCGTCTCGGTATAGCGCTCGTACAGGATATTGCGCACGCCCGAGAACTTGGTGTCCCACTGGCTACGGCGCCCATCGAGCTTTTGATAGTCGACCGAAATCTTCTGGTCGCCCATGCCGTCTAAAAACGCGCGACGCACCCGCGGAGGCAGATCCTCCCACGGCGTATCGACGCTCACCTTAAAGTGTTTGCAGACCGCAGCGAAAATCTGCGGATAGTAGTTAGAGTTGCCAAACAGGCTGCCAAAAACCCCGTCGGCGATCGACTTCGAGGGGTCTTCGATTAGGGCCTCGGCATCGACCGTCTTCTTAAAGCCCAGGCCATCGCACTCGGGGCACGCGCCATAGGGCGCGTTGAACGAGAAATCACGCGGCTGCAGGTCATCGATGGAGTGCCCATGCTCCGGGCACGCTAACGCCAGCGAATACTCCAGCAACTCGCCTTCGGTCCCCTCGGGAGCGTCGCGGTCGGGCAGCAAGTATACGTTCACATTGCCGTGCGCCAGCGCAGTCGCCTGTTCAACGGACTCGGCAATACGGCCCAGCGAGTTCTCGCGAATCACGATGCGGTCGACCACGACCTCGATATCGTGTTTGAATTTCTTATCCAAATCGATAGAGTCATCAAGCGAGCGAACCTCGCCGTCGACACGCACGCGGCTAAAGCCCTCGGCGCGAAGGTCCTCAAACAGTTTGGTGTACTCGCCTTTTCGCCCGCGCACCACCGGTGCCAGCACAAACGCACGACGACCCTCTCCCGCCGCCAGGACCTTATCGGCGACCTGGTCGGTGGTTTGGCGCTCGATAACCCGACCGCACTCGGGGCAGTGCGGCGTACCGACGCGAGCGAACAGCAGTCGCAGGTAGTCATAAATCTCGGTTACGGTGCCCACCGTCGAGCGCGGGTTCTTGGATGTCGTCTTTTGATCAATTGAGACAGCCGGCGAAAGGCCGTCGATTGAATCCAAGTCGGGTTTGTCCATCTGGCCCAAGAACTGGCGCGCATAACTCGAAAGGCTCTCGACGTATCGACGCTGGCCCTCGGCATAGATAGTGTCGAATGCCAGCGAACTCTTGCCCGAGCCAGAAAGACCGGTAATGACCACGAGTTGGTCACGCGGAATGGAAACATCGATATTACGGAGGTTGTGCTCACGAGCGCCGCGAATAACGATAGAAGAATCAGACATGGAAGCTCCTTGCCTCCTATTGCATCGAATCATACTGCCGATGAGTTTAGCGCACTCGACGCGCACAGATGTTCGTAATACAAGATTCGCAAACCTTTAGCTTTGCGTATCGGGCGCTTTGTTTCTCGAAATGCCATGGAAAGGTTACAGTAATCTAATGCTGAACTTAATTTGCTGTACCAGAGGAACGTCCATGACCGAAGATATCCCCCTTGAAATCACTTCGAGCGACATGGCCAATCTGCCCATATTCATCGCCGTCCTTATCGTGGCCGCCGTCGTCGTGCGCGTGTATTTTTCAATCAAACGCAACGAAAAGCCACCCATTGCCCGCGTCTTTTGGTGCGCGACGCTCCTCATCCCGCTCGGCGTGGTAGCTGCATGGGTTACGAATCAATTGCTCGTATATGAGGGCAGCTCCCTATGGGTCCTTTCTTATTCGGCGCTCGGTGCTGCCGCCGTCATGCTTCTTGTCGAGCCCTTGGTTTCGGGACTTATCGACCAAACCGACCTTGCGACGGGAACGGTTGCCTGTATTTGCCGTGACATCCTTGTCATCGCCGCTGTTTCAGCGCTCTCGTTCGTTTCACTCGAAATTGCCTGCAACGAAACGTTCTATCGCATTCCCGCCAACTCATTCGGGTTTTCCGTCGGGCTGCTCGCGACGGTTCTGCTCTCCCTTTATTTGGTGGGGCAGCGTCATGGAGGCGTCATGGCCCTCGTGCCCGTCGTCTGTTGCATCCTTGGCATTGCCGAGCACTTCGTCATAACGTTTAAAGGCGAAGCCATCCTGCCAAGCGATATCTTGGCCCTTGGCACCGCAATGGAAGTGAGCGAGGGATACGAGTTTACCTTTACCGCCGGAATCGTAACCTCTCTCGCCCTGCTGGAGATTTCCCTGGGGCTTCTTTCGCTCATCCGACCGCGAAAGCTCCGTACGCCCACCCATGTCTTCCCCGCTATCGCCGCTAACCTCTGTGCCTTTCTGCTAGTGACCGTTGTGGGGCTCTCAGGCTTTTCCAACATCGACTTGGAGCAGGCGCTGGATTTTGGATTTGACCGTTGGCAGCCCATCACCACGTATGCGTCTCAGGGTTTTATCACTTCGTTCACCGAAATGGTCAACGAGTTGCCCATTGAGAAGCCCGAAGACTATACGCCCGATGAGGCGCAGAGCATCGAGCAGGAGCTCGCCACCGTCTACGACAGCACATATGGCTCGAGCGAACAGCGCGCGGCGGCCGTTGCCCAGTTCAATGAAATCAAGCCGACGATTGTTGCCGTCATGAACGAGAGTTTTAGCGACCTTTCGTGCTTTGAGCAGCTCCAGGCGGCCGGGTACACCGGTCCCGCATTCTACAACTCGCTTCCCGACACACTTGTTCGCGGCACCATGCTCGCTTCGGTCGCCGGTGGCGGAACGGCGAACTCCGAATTCGAATTTTTGACCGGAGCGACAACGGCCTTTGTCGGATTAGGCAAAATTGCCTATCAACTGTATCAGATGAATGGCGTCAACAGCCTGGCAAAGGACCTTAAAGAGCTTGGGTATACCGCTACCGCTATGCACCCGCAAAACCCCGTCAACTACCATCGAGATAAAATCTATCAGCAGCTGGGCTTTGGAGACTTTCTTTCAATCGGCGATTTCGAAGGTGCGCCCTATTACCATGCCGGCGTATGCGACTACGCCACCTACGACAAGATACTCGACCTGCTTAGAACCGACGAAGCGCCGCAGTTCATCTTTGACGTCACGATGCAAAATCACGGCGGCTACGACTATGGCACCGTTCCCGCCGAAGAGCTGACAAACTATTGGGTCGAGGGAGCCAGCGAGGGCGCCAACAGCGCGCTCAACACCTATCTCACCTGCATCAACGCATCCGACCGGGACCTCGAGTACTTTATCAACGAGCTCCGCAATATCGGCAGACCGGTTGTTCTTGTCTTTTTTGGCGACCATCAGCCGAGCGCCGCAACGACTCTCAACGACGAGCTGTACCCTCAGGAAGATACGGCAAGCCACGCTTTCCGTATCTATCAGTCGACATATCTCGTCTGGGCTAACTATGAGATCGCCGGCAATACCGAGCTCAACGTCTACGACACCGTCGGGGCAAACGAGATTGCAGCCATTACCCTTAATAAGATCGGCGCCCCGCTCACCAATTACCAAAAGGCCCTGCTTGCGACAAGGTCAGATGTGCCCACCATCAATGTCGCCGGCTATCTCGGTGCCGACGGGCTGCGCTACGACTTGGAATCGGAAGACAGCCCCTACGCCTCGACGATCGACAAGCTGCAGCGCATGCAATACCTCGAGTTCGCCAGCAAAGTTCAGTAAGCCCGCCCATTCGCTTGGGCCCATCGTATTGCAAGCACGCTCGGCCCAAACGCATCGCAAATGACTCCCGCTCGCAAACGAGGGTACAATGACGCTCGTGTCACATCGCGGGGCCCCGGCCCCAGCATATACAAAGGAGTCATACATGGGTTGCGAACACGCACAGGCCGCCGGCGGACAAACGTCGCCGTCGCAATTTGAGGAGAACACGCTGTCCGAGGTCAAGCGCGTCATCGCCGTGCTTTCCGGCAAGGGCGGTGTCGGCAAGTCATTTGTCACCGGTGCCATCGCCACCGAGCTTGCCCGTCACGGCCACAAGGTCGGCGTCCTCGATGCCGACATCACCGGTCCCTCTATCCCCAAGATGTTCGGTATGAGTGGACGCCACGTCCATGCCCTTGGCAACCTTATGCTGCCCGAAATCTCCGAGCACGGCGTCAAGGTCATGAGCTCCAACCTGCTGCTCCAAAACGAGACCGACCCCGTCCTTTGGCGCGGTCCGGTCATCGCAGGCGCCATTAGGCAGTTCTGGAGCGAGACCTCGTGGGGCCCCATCGACTACCTGCTGGTCGACATGCCTCCGGGAACAGGCGACGTCGCGCTCACCGTCTTCCAGTCGCTGCCGGTCGACGGCATCGTCATCGTCACGAGCCCGCAGGATCTGGTCTCAATGATCGTCGCCAAGGCGGTCAACATGGCCGAGAAGATGAACGTCCCCATTCTGGGCATTGTCGAGAACATGAGCTATATTGAGTGCCCCGACTGCGGCAAGAAGATCGAGGTCTTTGGCAAGAGCAAGCTCCCCGAGGTCGCAGAGCGCTATAACCTCGACATCTTGGGCCAGCTTCCCATTATTCCGGCACTCGCCGAGGCCTGCGATAAGGGCGAGGTCGAGACCGCGCTGCCCGATGGCATGTTGCCCAAGGCAGTCTCTGCCGTCGAGGCTATTACCCCGCACGAGACCGACGAGGCCTAAGTGAACGCGAGCGCCCTCTATGACGTCTTGGTAATCGGCGGCGGGGCTTCAGGCCTCGCCGCCGCCATTACGGCCGCACGCGCCGGCAAAAGCGTCTGCATCGTTGAGCGCGATGTCGCCTGCGGCCTCAAGCTCCTTGCGACCGGTAACGGCCGTTGCAACCTCTCCAACGAATCGATTGATCCTCAGCGGTATAACCACCCCGCATTCGTCGAATCCGTCATGGTCCCCCAGCCCGAACAAGAGCTTATGGGTTTCTTCTCCTCGCTGGGCATCATGACAACCTCCGAGGAAGGCCGGCTGTACCCGCGCTCCCTTCGCGCCGAATCGGTGCGCGACGCACTTCTCAACGCTTGCGACCGCCTAGGTATCACCTTAATCTGCGGAGCCAACGTTGCCTCGGCGCGCAAAGCTTCCGAAGGCTGGGCACTCCAAATAGACCGTCCAGCGCGGGCGCTCAAGGCAAAAAAGCACGACGACCGAAAATCGGAGCTCCGCTCGCTTCGGAAGGCGCTCGCCGATGTCCCTCGCAAGAACGAGGCCCTGCAGGCACATGCCGTAATTATCGCCACGGGCGGCAACCCCACCGGTATCGCCGATATGTTTCGCTTCCCCCTCACTTCGCTACGCCCCGTCCTCTGCCCCGTATCGGCAACGGTCGTTGGCGATCGGGCAGCGCTCAAGACGTTGGATGGCCTGCGCGTCCGCGCCCGCTTGACGCTCGCCCGCAATCATAATGAGCTCTGGCACGAAGACGGTGAAGTGCTGTTTCGAACCTTCGGTATCTCGGGCGTCGCTGTCTTCAACCTCTCTCGTCGTATCCAGCACGGCGATACGATCCTGCTCGACGTTTTCCCCGACCTCTCCAAAGACGAGTTGCTCGATATGCTCAACCGGCGTGTTGAGCTGCTCGGCGGCTTTTCGCCCCGTGATCCCCGTTGGCTCGACGGCATGCTCGCCCCGCAACTCTCCCGCGTCGTCTGCACAGCGTTCGAGCAGTGCCATCCAGGCTCCAACGATGTCATCCACCTGGTCTCGATCCTCAAACACTTTAAGTTGCTCGTCGAGGGAACAGCCGAGGAGCGCTCAGCACAGGTCACGCGTGGTGGCATATCTGTCGAGAGCATCTCAACACCCAGCCTGCGCGCGCGCAGCGTTGTCGACGCCCCGCTTTACGTCTGCGGTGAAGCGCTCGACATCGACGCCGATTGCGGAGGCTTTAACCTTGCGTGGGCCTGGATCTCGGGCATTCGCGCTGCAAGCAGCCTGTAGCCGCGCAGTCTATAATCAAAAACGCATTCGGGCCGTCTGGGATACCGGACGGCCTCTTTCTTGCCTCTAAGGAGACCTCGATGATTGAAATCACCCAAGTCAACGCGTCGCTCGATGAAGCCGGCGATGAAAATGCTTGTCTCATTGTTGGCAAGCGAGTCGCCAAGCGCGTCCTACGTTGCAAGGACTCCGAGATCAAGTCCATCGAGCTCCACCGCAAGTCAATCGACGCTCGCAAAAAACGAGACGTCCATTTTATCCTGAGCTTTCGTGTTGAGCTGACTAGTCCCCACCTCGAGCGAGAAGCGGTCGACAGCGTTGCCGAGCGTGACCGCTCGCGCGTACGCGCGATAGAAGACGATGAGCCTTCATTCCCCTCCCCCGCCTCCGACGCACCTCAAGAACGCCCTGTCGTTGTCGGCGCCGGATGCGCCGGCCTTTTCGCTGCGCTTACGCTCGCCGAAGCAGGTCTTAAGCCCTTGCTCATCGAGCGCGGCGACCCGGCATTTCGCCGCTCGCAGGCGATCGACCTCTTTCTAAAGGAGCGCATCCTCGACCCCGAGAGCAATATCCAGTTTGGCCTGGGCGGCGCGGGGACTTTCTCGGACGGCAAGCTCAATACGGGAACCAAAAATCCCGCCCATCGCCTTATCCTCGAAACCTTCGTCGAGGCGGGTGCGCCCCGCGATATTCTGTGGGATGCCAAGCCGCACATTGGCTCCGACATCCTTCCCACGGTTGTCACCGCTATATCCCAGCGCATCGAGCAGCTCGGAGGTGTCGTCCGTTATCGAACGAAGCTCGTCGACATTCGCATCGACGCGTCTGGCGCCATCACCGGTATTGATGTCCAATCGTCCCAAGACGCCGCTTACGAGCCAATCGAGACAAAGCACCTCATCCTCGCCTGCGGGCATTCTGCTCGCGATATTTTTAAGCTCCTTAAGGACCACAACGTGGCCCTCGCACAAAAGACCTTTGCCATGGGCGTTCGCATCGAGCATCCGCAGCGCGACATCGACCGAGCCCAATATGGAGCCTCGGCGGGACATCCAGCGCTCGGGGCGGCCCCCTACAAACTTGTTGCCCATCTTCCCAACGGCCGCAGCGTGTTCTCGTTTTGCATGTGCCCCGGCGGGCAGGTTGTCGCCGCCTCTTCCGAGCAGGGCCACCTGTGCGTCAACGGCGCCAGTCTCAATGCCCGCGACGGACGCAACGCAAATGCCGCCCTGCTCGTTAACGTCACACCCGAGGACCTTCCCAACGATGACCCGCTCGCCGGCATCGAGCTCCAGCGTGCCTGCGAGGCGGCCGCCTATCGCCTGGGCGGTTCCAACTGGAACGCACCGGCACAGCTCGTCGGAGATTTCCTCGCAGGACGTGCCAGCAAGGCGCCCGGAAAGGTAAAGCCCACCTATCCGCTCGGTGTGACCTGGACGGCAATTGACGAAGCCCTGCCGCAGCATATCGTCGAGTCGCTCCGCCTGGGACTTCCCCTACTCGGGAAAAAGCTACGCGGCTACGACCGCCCCGACGCCGTTCTTACCGGCGTGGAGACTCGCTCGAGCTCACCGGTCACCGTCGCCCGAGACCGAACATGCCATGCCGTGTCGACCCCGGGCCTCTACCCTTGTGGTGAGGGAGCTGGATATGCCGGCGGCATCATGAGCGCGGCCACCGACGGCATCCGTTGTGCCGAAGCCCTGATCGCAGACCTCTAACGCACGAATTCCAGCGCGCAAAAGACATAGGCTCCGAGCTCCACAGGGAACTCGGGGCCTGTTCGCTATTTCTTAAACCGTGCACCCTGGCGCTTTCTGCCCGATGCGAACGTGGAACCCTTGCGGGCCTGCGAACGTAAGCGCTCGATCGTCTCGTCCTCAGACGCACCCTCAAGCATCGCCCGAATCTGAACGACGGCATCGCGCAGGCGCGCCGCCTCCTCAAAGTCCATGGCGGCAGAAGCGTTGCGCATATCCTCTTCCATGGTTTCGACAATCCGCACAAGCTCGTCATGCGGCAGTTCTTCCAACTGCTCCGCAAGTGTCTGCTCGGGCGCCACCGTTTCCGGTATGCCGCCCTCGCCCGACTCATCGGGCGTATAGAATGCGCCATGGCCAAGAGAGTCGCCCTTCGAGCGTCCCTTGGAACCCACGGTTTTTTCGGCCTCGGCAATAAAACTTGAGATGTCGTTGATGGCCTTGCGCACCGTCTTGGGCACGATGCCATGCTCTTCGTTATATGCCATCTGAATCTCGCGACGGCGCTGTGTCTCCTCGATGGCCTCTTTCATCGAATCGGTCACAACGTCCGCATACATGATGACTTCGCCATCGGCGTTACGGGCCGCGCGGCCAATCGTCTGAATCAGCGAACGGCGGTTGCGCAAGAAGCCTTCCTTATCGGCATCGAGAATTGCCACCAGTGAGACCTCGGGAAGATCCAAGCCCTCGCGAAGCAGGTTGATGCCAACGAGAACATCGATCTTGCCCTCGCGCAGCGTTCGCAGGATCTCGACACGGTCCATTGTCGCCGTATCAGAATGCATGTAATTGACCTTAATGCCGGCATCAAGCAGATGGTCGGTCAGGTCCTCGGCCATGCGCTTGGTGAGCGTGGTCACCAGTACGCGCTCCTTGCGCACCACGCGCTCGCGAATCTCGTCCTCAAGATCGTCAATCTGTCCACGAACCGGACGCACATCAATCTTGGGGTCGAGCAGACCGGTCGGACGAATAATCTGCTCAACGTCGTTTTGGCTCACCCGCAGCTCATAGTCGCCCGGCGTGGCCGAAACATAGATGAACTGGGGAATCCTCGCCTCAAACTCATCGAAACGAAGTGGGCGGTTATCGAGCGCCGAGGGCAGGCGAAAACCGTGTTCCACCAGCGTCACCTTACGCGAGCGGTCGCCTTCGTGCATGCCGCGAATCTGCGGCACCGTCACATGGCTCTCATCGATGATGCAGAGCATGTCCTTGGGAAAGTAATCGATCAGGGTAAACGGCGGCTCACCCGGCTTGCGACCGTCCAGATGACGCGAGTAGTTCTCGATGCCGTTGCAAAAGCCCATCGTCTCGAGCATCTCAAGATCATAATCGGTGCGCTGCTGCAGACGCTGCGCCTCGAGCAACTTGTCGGTCGCCTTGAGCTCCGCCACGCGCTTCTCGCACTCTTCGCTGATCGATTTCAGAGCTGCCTTGACCTTCGGCTTCTCGGTCACGTAGTGCGATGCCGGCCATACGGGGATGGCCTCGTACTCACGAACCATCTCTCCGGTGACCTCATCGATCTCGGCAATCAGCTCGACCTCGTCGCCAAAGAACTCAAACCGCAACGGATGCTCGGCATAAGGCGGATACACGTCGACAACATCGCCGCGCACGCGGAACGTGCCGCGCGCCAGGTCATAGTCATTGCGATCATATTGAATGTCGATAAGTGCATGGATAAAGTCATCGCGCTCGAGCGGCACCTTCTTGTCGACGTTTGGAGCCAGACCCGCATAGTCCTCAGGAGAGCCAATGCCATAGATACACGAGACCGATGCGACGACGATCACATCGCGTCGAGAGAGCAGCGATGCGGTCGCCTGATGTCGCAGCATCTCGACCTCTTCGTTAATCGAGGAGTCTTTCTCGATATATGTATCGCTTTGCGGCACATACGCCTCGGGCTGATAGTAGTCGTAGTACGAGACAAAGTAGACCACAGCGTTATTGGGAAAGAACTCTTTGAGCTCGCTCGCAAGCTGAGCGGCGAGCGTTTTATTGGGAGCCATGACAAGCGTCGGCTTCCCCAGGGCCTCGATGGTTTTAGCCATCGTAAAGGTCTTGCCCGAACCAGTCACGCCCAGCAAAACCTGATAGCGATCTCCATCCCTCACGCCCTGCACAAGCGACTCAATGGCCTTAGGCTGAGAACCTGCAGGCTCATAAGGAGATACAACCTTAAACGGCACCTCAGAGCCCTCAACGCCAAAACGTTTGAGTTCTCCTCCAACACGTTCAACTTCAAATTCCGCCATGGATACTCCTAACTCATATATCTGCAGTATACGCAGGCGGCAGGCATAGTCCTATACGAACCGATCGGGATAGAGGGTCTTATACCGAACCCAGGCATTATTGACACGAATCAGATAAGCCTGAGTTTCAGGGAAGGTAATCGCATTATGGAGTGACGTGTTCTGCTGCGCCCATCCGTCAACATTGCCCATACCGGCGTTATAGGCGGCAATGGCACTATCCGTCGACCCGTTGAAATAGGTCAGAAGATACGAGAGGTATGCACAGCCAAACTCGATATTGGTAGCCGGATCGTTAAGGTTGTCGACCGAATACTCGTCACCGTCGACAAGGCCCTTGGCGATCATATCCTGAGCAGTCACAGGCATCAGCTGCATCAATCCCTGAGCACCCTGATTCGATTCGGCCTCGGGATCCCAATTCGATTCCGACTTAATGACAGCGCACACCAGATACGGATCCAGATTATGCGAAATACTGGATTGCTTTACATATGCCTCGTAGTCAATCGGATACAGCGGCTTAAAGAAGGCGGCAGGAGCACACGAGTAAACGAATGAGATAAGGCCGAAGGCAAAAACGGCAGCCAGCGGAATAAGGCGATACCACGCAAAGAAACGTGTCTTAGGCATCGGCATCCTCCTTATTCGCAGTGTCTATAAACCCATGGCATGCAAGCCATGAGTCAAGCTGCTCAAAGAGCGAATTATCGCCTGCGGCATTATCAATCACCGTTGTAGCGAGATTGCACAGCGCAGACTCATCGGGCTGGCAAGCAGAACGGGCATCGAAATCAGATGGCTCCATGCCACGCTGAATAGCACGCTCGCGACGAACTGACAAAGGGGCGCTGATGACCAGAATTTCATCAGCCAAGCCAAATGCATCCTCAAAACCAGTCGGAGCAGAAACCTCGACCACCGCAAAGGGATAACGGGGGGACGAAACCGTGCAACAAACCGGATCAAGAATCCTCAGTGACAGCTGCTCAATGAGAACGGGGTGCACAATGCTATTGAGCCTCGCGACCGCATCAGGAGAAACAAAAGCTCGAGAAGCGAGTATGTTACGGCGAACGCCGCCCTCCTCGTCCAAAATATCCCAGCCAAATTCTTCCGCGAGGGCATTGACGATATCGGAGCCTGGCACATACAGCGATTTGGCAAGTTCGTCCAGATCGATGAGCATGGCGCCATGAGATTCGAGATAGCGGCAGGCAGTCGACTTACCCGAAGCAATATTGCCCAAGACAAAAACGGTAAACATCAAGTCCTCCCTAACGCCAATGGGAGTTATTATCGCGCAAATACAAAAGAAGGACTCAAAATACAGCCAAACAGTAAGACAAGCTAAAAGAAGGCGAGTTCTTGTATTACAGCTCTCTATAAAACGGAAAAAAGGGGGAGGCCGCGAGGCCTCCCCCTTCTTCAAGTCATCATACGGCTCGGTG